>CALCQT010000143.1 GCA_937894825.1 uncultured Anaerolineaceae bacterium | reverse complement strand
CTGGTTACACGAATAATCCCTTTTGCCCGTTCGTCATCTTTCTGCTCCTGAATCGTATAGGCGCCCTGTGGCGTCTGCTGATATTTTTTTAGCGCATAATACAAAACATTTTCCCTGTTTGCAGAGAGCTCCTTGTTTTCAATCCGTTTCCATTCATCGAACAGCGCGTGATTTTCTTTTGTCGCAAGAAGAAATTCGATCAGTTCCTCTTCTTTCCGCAACGCATATCCGGTAAGCATATTGGCGATACTATGCGTGTTGCTGGAGACAAAATAAATATCTTTTTGACTGATATCTTCGGAACATTCAGCCAAAATATTCTGAAGCCAAATATTTGTCGAACGAGCGTATTGAACCAGCGAACTATCCAGTAAACGAATTGATAATTCGGAAGGGCGCCGCTTAATTTCCAGCAGCCAGGTGCTGGTTGCGCTCCCCCAAACGGTGAACAATCGGTCCAGATCCTCAACCGGAGAGAGAATTATTTCTGACAATCGCTTATAATCATCCATTCCCGGTCCGATATTCGTCAGAATTTCATCAGGAATATTCAAAAGCAGGTTATGCAGTTTATTCCACTCGATCTGAAATGCGGTTAATACCGGAACAATATCGTCAATGTCAGAGCGACTGGTAATGAAACAGGCCAGAATGTCTTTTTCATCATAAAGGCAAAACCGGCGCCTGGCTCTGGCAGATACTTCCGTCCAGGTCTCAATCCCCGAATATCCCTGTTCGCCAAACATCCGGATATTTTGACCAAGAACAACCCGGTTCACATACAGGAGGCAATCCGGCATCCGTAATATGCTATAAATCAGCGCATTAAAATCGGGAACATTCGACCTGGCCGCCATATGCAGCATTGAATCCATTCCGCGATGGGCTTCTTCAAAAACGCCAATTCGAGTATCTGATTTTGAGCGTAATACTGAATAAATTGTTCGTAAATACAAATCAATTGATTCTGACGCATCCTGAGGTATACTTCGTTCCATTTTTCTCCCGATAGTCAAAGGATTCTTTTATATTCTTTTCGTGTGACCATGCAGCTCACATTTTTTCCCCGGCAGACAACATTCCCTGTCCCTATTCCAATTGCCAATCACTTTATTCAAAAACATTTTTCGAATTCGCCGTGATTTATACAGGACTCGAAAAATGTATATGGATTTCATATTTTCTTACTTTGTGCATTCTGCGATAGCTAAAGCGCAACAATAAAACTTTCCCAAACCGAATCAAAAATGAAACATCCTCATTTTGATAAAGTCTGAATATAATGATATCATGGGTAGATGAATTATACGCCGCAGGTCCCGATAAACGGTTTATAATTTTAATATATACAATTTTTTACTTTGGCATTTTTGTTTTCTTAATTAAGAGATAGCGGAGTTTTCATGAACAACAGCAAAAAAACGCTTATCAAAAAGATCGTTTTTACGGTACTTGTGTTACTAGTACCTTCTTTTTTGTTTTTCCTTCCCAGCTGCCAGCCGAAAACCTTTGATCTGGAATCAACAGTCGAAATTATTGTCAATGAAACGCTGGAAGGGATACCTCCTGTAACGATTGAACCAACGATCACACAGTTGCCAACGGGGACGCTTCAGCCTACCTATACCAAACAGCCGACATTTACTTTAATCCCAACACATACGAAACAAGCCACTTATACCCCCTTTCCAACACTGACGAAGGTACCTTCTTATACACCGCAACCGACACTAACGGAAGTGCCAACCTATACGCCTCTGCCAACCAGGCCATTCCGCCCGACCTATACACCGCTGCCCACATCAACCGACAGGCCGACCTACACACCA
Organism: uncultured Anaerolineaceae bacterium; assembly: GCA_937894825.1. Lineage (GTDB taxonomy): Bacteria > Chloroflexota > Anaerolineae > Anaerolineales > Anaerolineaceae > Flexilinea. The sequence goes on along the minus strand of CALCQT010000143.1, from coordinate 8,257 downwards.
CTCCCAACCAGGCCATTTCGCCCGACTTACACACCACTGCCCACATCAACCGAAAGGCCGACCTACACGCCGCTCCCTACTCAAACCAAACGCCCGACCTATACCCCATTACCGACCCTGACATCCGTGCCAACTTTCACCAAAGTGCCGACCTACACACTACAGCCCACCTACACGCCATTGCCCACCGGCACCCCGCGGCCAACGTATACGCCGATCATCGCATACGTGATGGTGACGCCGACGACTGATGAAAGCATTCTGAAAGCGGATAAGAAGTTCGGTTTCTATTTGATCGGTCCGGAAATCGCGCCTGGTGTTTGGCGCAGCACGAACGAAAATACAACCAAATGTTACTGGAAGATCACGGATATCAAAGGAAATCCGATCAAGAATTATTTTGGACAGGGTGGCGGAACAATTTATGTTGATCCGGACGCTTTTCAAATAGAAATTGGTGAGTCCTGCGGCTCAATCACATATATCGAAACATACGACCAGAATTAGCAAAAAAGGAACCGATCACCATTTGTTGATCGCAACAACTGGAATTATTGTTCTCAAACAATCAACTTCATTAAAACCAACGACTCCGCTTTCAAAAGCGGAGTCGTTGGTTTTAATACGAAAATTAAATGTCGTAATTCACTTTAATTTATTTAACTATCAGGAGGATGAAGAATGAGAAAGTATAACGAAAACCTGTTAGACGCAACCCGAAAATTATCTCTAGAAACATTGGATAAATCCACACGCACGGTATATAAGCTCACGCATCCGTCAGACGAAGTTTCAAAAATAGGCTCTACTGTGGGAAAAGGTATGGGTATCGGGCTCATTGCCCTCGGTACGATTGCAGCAATAGGCGGAAGTATGTGGGGATCGACAAATTCCTGCATGCGCACCATCTCAATTATCCATGAAAAATTCCGGCATCGCGTCCCCGGTTCCATCCCCATAAACCGGAATCAAAATTGATTCGGATTCTTTTGATTGCTGGCGGTCAAGGTTAACGATCACACGTTTTTCGGCGAAAGCACCTGTTTGGTTCGAGACATAAATGCGAACTGTGTAAGGACCATTGCTGAGCCCCTGCGTTTGCCACTCCCCAATTTTCTCCGGATTATAAATCTGCCTGCCACTACTTTGATTGGCAATCACAAACCATTCCTGTGGATCCTCTCCAAATCCAAATTCAAGACTGACTGTGTCCAGTTCCGAAGCGTTGGCGACACCATAGACCGCGACCAGGTCCTCTTTAATCTCCAACCCATCCGACAGATTCGCGAACGCAATCGTCGGCTCATTGTCCTGGGGTCCACAGGACTTTGCCGGTGTAAAGGTAACCGAATTGTTTTCGTTCAGAAATTTCATGGACGCTGCCCAGTCATATCCCTCTTTGGTTGTGAGTAACCAGCGCTGCGCCCAAATATCCTTCACATTGATCGTCATCATTTCCTGGTTGTTCTGTGTGCAATATTCATTCGCCAACGCACCAGTCCAGGTATTAATTTTCGCGGGCAGCCAAAGGTCCGCATCGGCTTTCAGCGGCGGCTGAAAATAAGCAAAAATTTCTGTCTTATAATCCGGGCAATAGCGCGAAGGTTCCGCGCCTGAAACTGCACAAACAGTCAAATCCACGACACCGGACGGACGTTGGAATTCCGATGCGGAATAATTTGTTAGCAAACCAACCGCATCCTGCATAAACGCAGCCCAAACCGGCGCAGCACCCTCCACACCGGAAATCTGTTGCATCGGCGTATAATCCGCATTCCCAATCCAGACGCCGGTAACAAGATCCGGTGTGTAACCGACCGTCCAGTTATCTCGAAAATCGTTGGTCGTTCCGGTCTTGACTGCCGCATCAAACGGGAGATTAAGAATTGAATTTTGTCCGAACATGGGGGCGCGGGCAGTTGAATCTGAAAGAATAGAATTAATTTGATAAGCAAATTCCTCCTGTAAGACCACATCCTTTTCAGGAACAGAATATTCGAATATCACTTCATTCTTATTATTCAGAATCTTTTTGATTCCGACCGCCGGAACATAAGCGCCGTTATTAGCAAAAATCCCGTATGAATTCGTCATCTCAAGCAAAGTTACTTCACCACCCCCAAGCGCAAGCGACAAACCGAACTCCGGCTTATCCAGACTTTCCAAATGCATTCGCTTGGCAAAGGCAATGAACCCATCCTGAACTTCCGTCTCGGGATCGTCATAAATGTGCACATATTCAAGCGCTTTTACCGCCGGGATATTATAGGAATTCGCCAAAGCATCCCGCAATAAAACTGCCCCATGGAAACGGCCGTCATAATTTGCCGGCGTATACGCTTGCGAATAGAGCAATTCTTCCGGGTTACCGGTCGGGGAGAAATCAGTCGGAACATCCCATAACAGCGTAGCCGGAGTCCATCCTTTTTCAAACGCGGCCGCATAGACAAATGGCTTCAGGGCCGACCCCGGCTGCCGCAGTGATACCGCCATGTTTACCTGCCCGCTATTTTCCTGATCATTGAAATCAGGAGAACCGACCATGGCAAGGATCTCGCCGGTATCCGGCTTGATCGCCACCAAAGCGCCATTGCGGGCGTTATTTCCAGCCAACTCGGTCACTTGTTGGGTCACGTACTGTTGTGCAAGCTCCTGCAGTGCGGGATCGATCGTTGTATAAACTGTAAACCCGGAACGGTAAATGGTCTGTGCGCCGTATTCCTGTTCCAGGGAACCGCGGATATAGTTTACCCAGTGTGGATACTGGATATTAAAATTAGCTTGTTTGAAATCATAAGCGGTGATTTCTTCAATCGCAGCATTGATCATCACTTCATCGACACACACTTTTGCCTGCGAAGTGCTGACTTTAATACAATTCTGTTCTTTACTCATCAAATAAACCAGCAGCAAAACAGTGTTTTGCCGTGTAATGGTAGCTTCATAATTCGAAAAAACATCATAAATTGCCGGAGCTTGCGGCAGTCCGGCCAGAAAAGCGGATTGCGCCAGATCCAGGTATTTGGCCGGAACACCAAAATAAGTTTGGGCCGCGGCTTCAATACCGTAAGCAAAATTCCCATAATAGTTTTCATTCAGATATAGCTCAAGAATCTGGTTCTTGGAATAACGGCGGGTTATCTCAGCAGCCAGGAAGATTTCCTTTGTTTTCCGCATAATCGATTTTTTCGAACGTTCTTCCGGCGAAAGCAACAAATTACGTGCGAGCTGTTGGGTAATGGTAGAAGCCCCGGAAACGGTCGTTCCGCTCTTAGTATTCTGAATCATTGCGCGAATAATTGCAGATAAATCAAATCCCGGATGGTTATAAAAATCTTTATCCTCAGTCGCGATGGTCGCTGCAATCAAATATGGTGAAATTTCATCCAGCGGCACATAATCGCGTCTTCCCGCATTGGGATCAACAATTTCATACAAAAGATTCCCCGCACGGTCCAAAATCCGAGTCGTTTCGAACTGGGAAGCTTTGTTTTTGAGGTCACTGACATCAGGCAATGTGCTGGCAACCTGAAAATACCAAATCAGGAAAACAACACAAAAGAACGCGAAAATCCCTGCCAAAGCAAGCAACAATCCCAGCAACACTGAATAGATCGGTTTCCTGCTTCCGGTCGTACGGGTCGTGGGCGTTGAAGGTTCGTCCGATCCCGTCACAGGTGTATGATCCCCATAATACTTTCTGGACCGAAATTGTATCGGAGATCCGTCAGGGATTGGCTCCGGTCCTACGCCATATTCAGATTGTGGATTCAAATTTCTAATTTCCTCTGGTTCGTTGGTTTTCATACTTTCGCATTCCCTTCCTTATATAATTATGCCATACTTCATATTTCGATAACCCTCTTGAATGTTGCCATTTTTAAAGAAAGATAAAAAAAGATGGTGATATGAATGTTCTGCCTCGCGGCGACCATCGCCTTGTAAAAAATGAAAATCAATCAAGAATTTCAGGTAAATCGTCCCGACGTATTCAGTTTGCGATATAATGACATAAAAAAATCACAGCAGCAAAAAAAGAAAGGAGTTTAGGCATGTCAGAGGCTAGTAATAACAGCTTTTTCATGGCGATTGTTCAATCGCAGGATGTTGACGCAGCAGAGGAATCTCTTAGAGCGATCGGCATTGATTACTATCGTCTCCCCAGCGTCGGCGGTTTTCTCGGAAGAAAAAATGCGACAATGATCATTAAAACTCCTCCGGATACTCAGGACAAGGTCGTTGAAATTTTAAAGAAAACCTGTCGGCAAAGGTTTGAATACATCGCAGTTCCTTTAGAAAGCGCATCATTGACGTTGCCAACACCGACGCCAATCAGTGTTGGAGGCGCGATTGTTTTTGGAATTGAAGCAGACCATTACGAGGAGTTGTAAAATGAAGCTTATTATCACAATTATTCCTGATTCTGTAACAGATTCTGTGTCTCTTGCATTAACCAGCCAAAAATTCCGCGTGACTCAAATTGCTTCGACGGGAGGATTCCTCAGAAAAGGAAATTCCACCCTGCTGATCGGAGTTGACGACGAACAGGTTGAAGAAGCGTTAACCATTTTGCGTGAAAATTCAAAGAGCACCACAGACACGAATAAAGGTGTCGTGTTTGTCATCAAGGTAGACAAGTTCATCCATTTTTAGCAAATTTTCCGCTTCGCTAAAACTTTATTCAACGGGTAACGTATATTGAGGTAAGACAGCATTACTATTGTCCGAATAAGCGGATGAATACAAAGGAGTATTATGAATTATTCGTTAGCCTTTACGTTTGTAAAAGAAGAAAAAGACTGGATCCAAAAAATCCTGGTTACCGGTCTGATCCTGTTAATTCCGATTGTCGGGGCCTTATATCTGGTCGGTTGGATGTTCGAAATAACCCGCAGGATTGCCCGGCATGAGACCCCAGTCCTACCGGAAGTCGATTTCTCCAAATATATTGGGATCGGTTTCAAAGCAATCGTAGTTGCATTTGTTTATATGTTGCCCTGCACCATCGTGAGCATTTTCTCATCTACCACCGATGCAATTTTATCCAACTCCCGCTCAGATGGTATTGTTTTTCTTCGCACGGTAACCAATTGCGGCTTCGGTTTAATTAATTTTGTACTGTGGCTTGCACTGTCATTTGTGCTGATCGCAGCCTACATCCGGTTTCTGGATAATTTCCAAATCTCCAGCGCCTTTAATTTCGCCGCGGTCTGGAAGACGGTGACATCTTCTGCAAAAGATATCCTTATCCTTTGGCTGTTCAACCTCCTTTCCGGTTTGATCGCAAGTGTGGGGTTGGTGTTCTGTTTTATCGGGATTATTTTTACCGCGCCGTATGCAAGTGCCGTTTGGGGCAATCTGCTTGGGCAGGCAAAAGAAAAAATCGGGTAGTTTTTTCCCTTTCTCACGAAACAAAACAGGTGTGCCCGCAATATCAGGAACACCTGTTTTGTAATCTTTCTCAGTTTCACATCCCGTCAATATACAGATATGGATAGGGATCTGACGCAACATACCATTCCGGATACTTTTCGAAAGCCGCCATTTGATCATTTTCATTTAATAAAAAATAGATGGTTTCTTTATCAAACGTTCCATTCTCAATCATGTCATGGACGCTTTCATTCGTCCTGCCATAAATCGGGCGGATATTTCTGGCGTTTGCGCTTCGATTGAATGTACACCCATTCTCAACCGCAAACAATGAGAACGCGTCAATCACTTGAGAAGGTCCGTCGGTTACCGCAACGTGCCTCACCGGACCTTGAATGCTTTCGAAAATATCATCGTTGAGAATAATCTGGTCAGATTGGTCAATTTCATGGAACCGGCTATAGAATTGGCGAAGAAATCCGGATAAATCAACAATTTGCACCAACAGCAAAAGGGAGAGCGCGCCAGGCAAGACCCATTTCCGTGAAAACAGACGGGAATTACGGTTTTCCTTCCGATTGAGAAGTGCAAAGACGCTTCCCAGAAAGATGTAATAGAAGGGCCAGGCGAGTCGTCCTGATGAGCGGAATACCGACAGTAGCCCCAGTATTTTGTCCGGAAGCGAAATTTCCAGCAACACATTTTTATCGAACGTAATCACGTGGGATAGCGCTAACATCCAATAAAGCAGGCTGGGGATGCCGAAAATCAAACCCGCTTTAATATCCGTTTTTCGCAATCTGAAAAGTGAAAGCGGGATCATCAATATGAACCCCAGTCCCAGGTAGTTAAAACCTTCATATTGCAGCGGATAGCTTTCCCGGTCTTGCAGAATTGTTGAAGCACCATCCGGATTAAAAAACGCATTCAGATTCATTGAAAGTTCGCCATAAGTTGCAGTCTCAGGCAATATATAATTGTAGCCGGCGCCGTAGTACATCACAGCCAGGGACAGTAGAAAAACAACCAGCAGGAGCAAGATTTTCCGCACCGGTTCTCTTTTCGAGATCATCCGGATGACATTTAAAACAAAGATAAATCCGATCATCGGCAGAAAATAGACATGAATCATCATTGTGAAAAAGACTAAGATCGGCCAGTGGAGCCAATTGAACCTTTTTCCATCAGTCAGACAGATATAAATCGCATAAAGAATCAACCAGTGAGCGGTCAGGGTATCATGAATCGCTGCACGCTGCAAAATGACAGGATTAAGAATCGTAAACATGGAAAAAACAAAGGTTTGGAAAGGATTTCTGGTCAATTTCCAGCCAATTATGGCGGAGAAAAAGCCGATCAGCGCATAGTTTCCAATAATCCAAAGTCCATTAAACTGAAATTCCGCCGGAAGGACGGAGCGGAAAAGTTTAAAAATTACAGAAAACAGTGGATTCGAATCCGTAACAATAACAGAGGTACCTTGAGGATAGTTGAAATTTTGAAAGAAGAGAAAATGTTTCGTCCAATCGCTTTCCCGAAAAAAGCGCCATCCGATGTAATGCTGGAAATTATCTCCGCCGCCAAAACGGACCCAAGCTGTATTGAGGGGGTTAACGTTAGGCCATCCGAAAAGGGTGCCAATAAACAATATTCCAGCCAGCATACAAATCGGGATGATCCAGCTGCATTTTCCATCCGAATTTCCGAACCTCTTGTCTTTTTCTGGTTTTAGCAACATGATTGTGTATTCTTCGTATATTAGTTAGAGCACATGAATTTGGAGGACTTATGGATTATACCAGAGCATTAACTTTTGTTTTTCGTGAACATAAATGGATAAAAAAAATAATCATCACCGGCCTTGTGTCGCTTATTCCAGTCGCCGGTTTGATCCACCTGATTGGTTGGGCGACAGAAATTGTAAAAAGAACAATTGCAGACGACTATGAAAAAATCCCGGAAGCCGTATCGTGGAGTTATCTGGTTCGCGGTCTAAAATTAGTCGCGGTTTTCCTGGTTTACTTCATCCCGAATGCGGTCCTGTGGCTGTTGTTAGGATTCTTCAAATGGGTTTGGGCGCTTTTATTTGGCGGCGCACTGGAATCAGCCGGGGTTCATTTTCTGCAATTCCTGCAGAATGCAACGAATTTCGTCTATTTCATCCTGTTTCTTTTCATTATGCCGGCAATCATCCTTGTCTTTCTTGAGACGGAACGGTTCCGCAATGCTTTCGATTTCAAAAAAGTGTACCTGATGGTCAAAAACAACCAGCAAACTTTTTTCATTTTGATTGTCGCGTTTGCCGTCGCTACCGTGATCGCCAGTCTGGGGGTTTCTCTCTTTTATGTTGGAATCGTTCTGACAATTCCGTATGCCGCGGCTATGTATGCGAATCTAATCGGACAAGCCGGCAAAACATTATAAAACAGCACAGTCTTCGAATGAAATAAAAGTATAATGAGCGGTGGCATAACCCCGCTCATTATACTTTTATTAGAAAAGCCGGAAGCAGGATCGCTCCACACCCTTGATCGTGTATACTTAATTCCGTGAATAGAGAGCAAGAACCATGAATAAAACCTCACCCTTACAAACCATACTGCTCATAATTTTCACCGCAGCGATAGCGGCGACTTTTTTCGTTTTTTTTACTCCGGGCGAGGAAATGGGACTGTTCATGAGCGGGAATAATACGAGTCTGTCCGGAAGCGGTCAGAAGACCGATCCCAACACAGCATTCCTTCCGAACGAACAAAGCAGAATCGGTATTGTGGCAGGCCATTGGGGCTTTGATTCCGGACAGGTATGTGACGCGGCGCTCAATAATGTGCGTGAAGTCGATGTAAACCTGCGCATCGCAGCCATGGTCCGCGACAAATTAGCC
>CALCQT010000142.1 GCA_937894825.1 uncultured Anaerolineaceae bacterium | reverse complement strand
TTTATGCGGCGCAGGTTGGATGGGTTGGAAGGGAAACGGATTGGGCTGGCGGTTCTGAGCGGCGCAGTTGCGGCGGCGGTCATGGCGCTGGTGATTCTGATTTGGCTGCGCCTGGCGGCAGGGTTGCCGGTTCTTGTGATCACACTGGGCGGCGTGCTTCTGGGTGTGGCGGCATATGCCCTGATGTGTTTTATCCTGCGCGTGGAGGAATTATCGTTATTGCGCGGGCTTTTCAGTCGCCTTCGCAACAAAACCGCTTTCTAAAAGAACCAACCGTCAGGTCTTTTTTACGCTTTCGTGATATTCCTTTTCGGTGTTAACGCTCCAGACGTTGTCCTTACTTTTTACCCCGTTTCGGATATTGCTGACCGCTTCAAAAGCGGTTGCCATCGAGTGGTCTGAATTGTTATAGCGGTGCTGCCCGTTTCGTCCGATGCAGTACAGGTTGCCGAGCGTATTAAGCCAGGCGATCAGCGTCCCGATCTCCGTATAGGTATCAAAATAGGACGGATAGGCTTTTTTCACATGTTCGACATGGGAATCCAACACTGCGGATTCGTCAATGATGTCCATGGAAACCAGTTCCTGAATGGCAAAGCGGATCATTTCATCGTCCGGCATGTTCCAAAGCGCATCCTGCTCCGAACAGAAATATTCCAGCCCGATGCTGATATTATTTTCAAAATCTTTCACCAGGTAAGGCGACCAGTTGTTGAAGACCTGCAGCCGCCCCATTTTCACGTTCGGTTCCTGGATGTAAATCCAGCAATCCGGAAGACGATTGTAAGGCGTGCGGATTTTGGTCTTATTCTTCAGTTTGATTCCGGAAAGCTGCAGTCCGACCGTGACAAATTCCCGATAGGGCAGACCCGCCGCGATCCGGCGCACATCCGCAGGCAGATCGCCCTCCATGCCGCCGACGAGATCTTTCAACGGCATGCTGGAAATGAACGTATCGGCCGCCAGTTCCTTCCGGACACCGTTTTCTTCATAAATCAGCGAGCGGACGCGCTGGTTTTCCAGCTGGAAAACGACCGCCTTACTGTTGCGGCGGATTTCGCCGCCCATGGCCGCGACTTCCGATGCCACCAGCTCCCAGAGCTGCCCGGGACCGAATTTTGGATACCAGAATTGTTCGATCAATGAGGTTTCCACTTTACGCTTCTTTTTCAGCGCCGGGGGGAGCAATTTTCCCAAAATGTCCTCGAAAAGTTTCAGGATGGAGAGCCCTTTTACCCGCTGCGAGCCCCAATCGGCGGACAGGGTGGATGGATGGCGGCCCCACACCTTTTCGGTGTAGTTTTCAAAAAACATGGCGTAGAGTTTTTTACCGAAACGGTTAATGTAGAAATTCTCAAGCGATGTTTCCGGTATTTTTCGGATCAGCGAGGCAATGTAGCTGAATCCGGCCGCGATGGTATTTTTCAGACCCATATTGACAAAGGTCTGCGGTTTCAGCGAAATCGGATAGTCGAAAAAACGTTTCAGGGTATAAATGCGGGAGACGCGGTTCCGGAACAGCATCACGATGTCGGTTTTCTCCGGATCCGGCCCGTTCGGATCGAGCGGTTTTTCGGTCTCGGTCAGAATGTCGTCTTTGGAAGGTTTTCCCTGCAGCGGCATGCGCGCGTTCCACCAATTCATGACGCGCTGATCTTTGGAGAAAAAGCGATGCCCGCCCAGATCCATGCGGTTCCCGTTATAGTTCACAGTTCGGGAGATGCCACCAAAATAGGACGATTCTTCCAGCAAAATGACGTGATACCGGCCGGGGTCCCGGGCCAGCAGTTCATAGGCGGCGGTCAGTCCGGCGGGGCCGGCTCCGATCACAACGATTGTCTCTTTTGCTTTTTCCATTCGAAGACCATCCTTTTAAAAATTCATGATAAAAAATGCGCTGCTGCTGACGTTGGACGTCAGGATAGCGATCCAGACAGCGTGTTCGCAATTCATTCGGCGATGTAATCAATCCACAGCGCGCCGATGCCGCGCGCGCCGAGACCGAACATCGCTCCGTCCGAATTGGCCAACTGGAAGCTGATGCGGGTCGGTCCGTTTCCCTGGACCTGGAATGAAAAGCTGACTTCCCCTTCCTGTCCCGGTGCGATCGTGGTGTTGAAGTCAAACAACTTCTGTTCGTTCGTGATGCTCGTGTCCGTCCAGACGATTTTATAGTCCGGATGGATGGTGCAGGTGCCGATGATATTGCCGAGGTGATCAA
>CALCQT010000141.1 GCA_937894825.1 uncultured Anaerolineaceae bacterium | reverse complement strand
GGGAAATGGGAGTAAACGGACAGGCCGCGATTCGAACCCATTTTTCACGGGAACAGACCGCGAATCAAATCGAACAGGTTTTACTGGAAATGACCGCCTCACAAGCGGTTTCCGGCCGGCCTCACCACTGAAATCCTATAAATTGTCGTAAATATTCCCTTCGCAGGGAAAGCTGCCGGGGTTTTATGTTAGAATAATGCCCATCTGTTTAGCATGCCTATACAAGCACATGCTGCACAGGCGCTTGTTGCCCTGATATGATTCACCGCTGATTGGAAACAACCTTATGCCATCGAAAAACCATAAAGAACTTTCAAATAAATGGTTGCAAAAAAACCTGCCACAGGTCGGCGAACTCTCAAAACTCGACCCCTGGTGGGGACTGGTCGTCATTGTATTGGCGCTGATCCTGCTGCTGTTATTCTCACAGCCCAACCCATATCAGCGAATCCTGAGATTCACAGAAGACGGAATTTGGATCACACTTTTGGTGACCGTCGTATCCGCCGCCCTGACACTGGTGCTGGGACTGTTCGGTGGTCTGGGCCGAATCTCCAAAAACAGATTTATCTATGCCATTGTCTCACTGTATGTGGAAATTGTGCGCGGAATTCCGCTCCTGGTGCAATTATTGATCTGGTACTTCGTATTTCCCGCAGTGATCACCCAAATCGGAGTAAAACTGAACATTCCGGCCTTTAAAAATTATCTGGCCGATCCGATTATGATGGCAATTCTCGGGATTTCAGTCTGTTATGCCGCCTACATGGCCGAAATCGTACGGGCGGGGATCGAATCGCTCCCCACAGGCCAGATGGAAGCCGCCCGCTCTCTCGGCATGACGAAATTCCAGGCTATGCGCTATGTCATCCTGCCGCAGGCTTACCGAACCATCATGCCCGCAATCGGAAATGAATTTATTTCGATTTTGAAAGATTCCTCGCTGGTTTCAGTCGTCGCAGTATCGGATCTGACCCGCCGCGGCCGCGAATTTATGTCAACCACGTTTCTCCCGATTGAAACCTGGACCATGGTGGCGCTTTTGTACTTGCTGATGACATTAATTTCTGCCCGGGTTGTTAATATTATTGAAAAGAAAACGAAAATGGACAAATAGCCATGGATGAACAACCGATTATTCAGGTAATAGACGTTCACAAATATTTCAGCGACGCTATCCACGCCCTGCGAGGCGTTTCACTGAATGTCTCCAAGGGTGAAGTCGTCATGATCATCGGACCATCCGGGTCCGGAAAATCAACCCTGCTGCGCAGTATCAACAATCTGGAAGAGATCGATTACGGGGACATTATCGTAGACGGATTTTCGGTCAAAAACCATAAGGACATCAACCAACTGCGTATGGAAGTCGGAATGGTCTTCCAGCAGTTCAACCTGTTCCCGCACCTTTCTGTTCTTGACAATATCATGCTGGCACAGAAAATTGTTCGCAAACGGAACGAGAAAGAAGCATTAAAAAACGCCATGGTCCTGCTCGACAAAGTCGGCATTCCGGAAAAAGCGCAGGCCTTTCCCTCGCAGCTCTCCGGTGGGCAGCAGCAACGTGTTGCCATCGCCCGGGCGTTGGCAATGAACCCGAAGATCATGCTCTTCGATGAACCGACCAGCGCACTGGATCCCGAGATGATTCAGGAAGTACTGGAAGTGATGATCCAGCTCGCGAAGGAAGGGATGACCATGGTCGTCGTCTCCCACGAGATGGGTTTCGCGCGTGCTGCCGCCGACCGCTGTATCCTGATGGATGCGGGGAAAATCATCGAAGACGCGCCAAAAGACGAGTTATTCACCAATCCGAAAGAAGAACGGACGAAGCAGTTCCTGAGCAAAATTTTATAGCTTTTTTTCGCCCAACCTTGTTGGGGCA
>CALCQT010000140.1 GCA_937894825.1 uncultured Anaerolineaceae bacterium | reverse complement strand
CAGGATGCGGCGAGCACTTTTCGGCCCGATTCCGGGAACGCGTAACAACACTTCAAGCGTTGCGCTGTTCACGTCCACCGGGAATGCTTCCGGATGATTGATGGCCCAATTGCACTTTGGATCGAGATATGGGTTGAAATTGGGCGTTTCGGGACTCAGGATTTCTTCCGCTGCGAAGTTGTACTGGCGCATCAAAAAGTCTGCCTGATAAAGGCGGTGCTCCCGCAGGAGCGGCGGCTTTGTGTCCAGCGCGGGCAGGAGCGAATCCGCCACCACGGGGACATAAGCCGAATAAAAAACCCTTTTGAGCGCATATTTGCTGTACATCGCAGACGCGAGGGTAATGATCTGATAATCCGATTCCGGGCTTGCGCCGATGATCATCTGCGTCGCCTGTCCGGCCGGGGCAAACGGTGGTGCCTTTGTACCCACAGCTTTTTGGTCGAAGACTTTTCCGTCCATGGTCTTTTGGTAGATGGCCAATCCCTGCGGGTTCTGCCGGGTCTCGTGGTAGACCTGTTTCATCGGTGAGAAGATCGCCTCCCGGTTTTTATTCGGGGCAAATTGACGCAGGCTTTGCTCGCTCGGAAGTTCGACATTCACACTGATGCGATCGGCCAGAAGGCCGAGACGGCGCACCAGCTCCGGGGAGGCGCCGGGGATCATTTTCGCGTGGATATATCCCCAGAAGTCATAGTGATAGCGCAGCAGCTGCAGCGCTTGAATCATCTGTTCCATCGTGTAATCGGGGTTACGGAGAATGCCGCTGGACAGGAATAACCCTTCAATATAATTGCGCCGGTAGAATTCGACGGTCAGTTCGGCCAATTCCTGCGGCGTGAGGGCTGTCCGACGGCAATCGTTGCTTGACCGGTTCACACAGTATTTGCAATCGTAGACGCAATGATTCGTCATCAGCACCTTCAGCAGGGTGATGCACCTGCCGTCGGCGGCAAAGGAATGACAGCATCCGGCTGCGACGGTCTTCCCGGGGCGGTTTGCGCCGGATGAAGTACAAGCCGCGTCATATTTGGCGCTGTTGGTCAGGATGGTCAGTTTTTCCATTAAATCCATGGAGTCGCCTTTGTTACCAGTTGGTCCTGGTTTCAATCACCTTGCCGAAAATCACCAGGCGCTCCAGTTCGCGTCCGCAAAGGGTGAGGGTCTCGTAAGCGTCATTAAAAGGGGTCAGTGTGACCACGCCGTTCGCATAGTGATATTTTTTCAGTGATGCCTCATTATCGCCATAGATCACGACGCCGAGATCGCCGTTTTGCAATGTTGGCTGGATTCGGACCAACGCGAGATCCCCTTCACGGATGTAAGGCGCCATGGAATCGCCTTTCACTTGCAGATAGCGGTATGCTTCTGCGTCTTTCACACCGGCGATTGCGCTGCCCAAATCCTCTTCCAGTGCAAAGGCGTTATAGCCGGCCCGGACTGTACCGATAATTCGCACGCTCGAAACCGGTCCCAGGTTTGTGGCTGCATCCATCATGCCGAGCAGATAATCCGTCGTCACCCCAAAGAATTTTGCAATGCGAGCGATGGTGTCCGGTTCCGGCAATGCGTACCCCGCCTCCCATTTTGCGATGGCCTGCTGTGTCACGCCGAACCGGCCCGCCAGCTGTCTCTGGGTCAGTTTCTGTTCTTTTCGCAGTTGTTTGAGCTTTTTTGCCAACATTGTATTTCCCTCAATAGAATAATACAACCATTAGTTGTATTTGTAAAGAAGGTTCGAAGCCAATTAAAACGGATATATAGATATTGACTGGAAGTGTATCAACTTTTGCTTTCTTTGCCATTTAATGAACCCGGGGGAATACCGCAAAAATGAAGTCCTCTGAATATTGAAGATCTCAAGTGCCAGTTTTATGTTCCCCGGGAAAACTGACTGTTATAAAGAGCCGCGTAAAAACCCTGTTTTTCTAACAGTGTTGTATGATTTCCGCTTTCCATAATATGCCCTTGATTCATTACGATGATCAGGTCCGCATTGCGGATTGTGGACAGCCTGTGCGCAATCACGAAGCTGGTTCGTCCCGCAGTGAGCCGGTCGAAAGCCTGTTGAATTTTCAACTCGGTGTAGGTATCAATATTACTGGTGGCCTCATCCAGGATCAGCATCGGCGGGTTTGCCAGGATGACACGTGCGATGGTAAGCAGCTGGCGCTGACCCTCTGAAATGCTTTCGCCATCGGCTGTAATTTGCGTGTCGTATCCGTTTTTCATCCGCCGGATAAAGCTGTCCGCACCGGCTTCCCGGGCGGCAGTGATGATTTCTTTCATGCTGGCGTCCGGTCTTCCATAAGCGATATTGTCCCGGATGCTGCCGTTGAAAAGCCAGGTGTCCTGAAGCACCATCCCGAACTGAGCCCGCAGCGTGTCTCTTTTCAGCTTCCGGATATCATTGCCGTCAATTCGGATACTGCCGCTGCTTGCGTCATAAAAGCGCATCAACAGATTCACGAGCGTTGTTTTGCCCGCCCCTGTTTTGCCGACAATGGCAACACGGCTGCCTGGCTTGATATCCAGCGAAAAATGCTCAATCAGCCGCTGGTCCGGACCGTACGAAAACGAAACATCGTCAAATTCCACATGTCCGGCGCAGGTTTCCATGTTGACAGCGTCTTCAGGGTCGGGCGTTTCCGGCTCCAGATCCAGAATGTGGAAGACCCGTTGGGCGGAAGCAATCGCGGCCTGCATTTGGGTCAGTACACTGGTGATGTCATTGAATGGTTTGGAAAAAATTACGGCATAGATCAGGAAGCTGGAAATATCGCCGGCGGTAAGAATTCCCCTGATCGC
>CALCQT010000139.1 GCA_937894825.1 uncultured Anaerolineaceae bacterium | reverse complement strand
TGAGAAAGATCAGGGAAGGTGTCTTTGCGAGCGTATTCAGTTATAAAATAAACCGGTTTCAAATTGTATTGATGGGATATGAAAGGCTGAAAAATGAATAAATTAAAAATGAGCCTGACAGCGCTTTATCTGGCGCTGAAAGATAAAGGGACCCCGCTCTGGATCAAACTGGGGGTTATTGCAACAGTGATCTATATCCTGTCCCCGATTGACCTCATTCCGGACTTGCCTGTTTTGGGATATATCGATGATGTGATGGTCTTATCCCTTATGATCACTGTTCTCAGAAAGGGGATTCCTGAGGACATTATGAAGAAGGCCAGAGAAGCGGTTAATTCACAGGTGAATCAAACAGCTGCGGATGCCGAAAAATATGCTGAAGAAAAAATTATTGATTATGACGAATTCATAAAATCCAAATAACGGCGTTCGGGCTTTCTGGTTGGATAGAATTCCTTTGAAAAATTAAAAAAACCGGCCCTGATTTTGTATCGGATACAAAGACAGGGCCGGTTTTTCCATGGTTTGACGACCTTCTTTCCGTCCCGCATAAAAATTGCTTGTAATTTATTTTCCATATTCCTATTGACATCGAAAAGCAATTCTCTATAATTCCAAAAGTATTTTTTCGATAAGCGTTCTTATTGTTATCACTTTTTCAACCATACCAAACGAACGTTTGGTGTGGATTCTATTAATGATTAAGATGGAGGAAATCTATGGATGCAAGAACTTTGATAAAACGTGTCGAAGAAGACCGTGTAAAGTTTGTCTCGCTTCAGTTTACCGATGTGTTCGGTACTGTTAAAAGCGTCGACCTGCCGGTTTCAAAATTACCGGAAGCATTGGACCAGGGTATCTGGTTCGACGGCTCATCGATTGAAGGCTTCACACGCATCCAGGAAAGTGATATGCACTTACGTCCTGACTTGGATACGTACACCATTCTTCCGTGGTCGCCAGAAGATATGCGCCGCGCCCGGATTATCTGCGACGTTGAGCTGCCTAATGGTGAGCCATATCGGGGCGATCCGCGCGGTGTTTTGAAACGGATTTGCGCTGAATTGGACAAAAAAGGACTGGTTTATAATGTTGGTCCCGAACCGGAATTTTTTCTTTTTAAACTAAATGGCGATAAAGCGCATCCGGTACCGTTTGATACCGGCCGTTATTTTGATTTTTCAGCTGATGACGCCGCGGTACGCATTCGGACGAAATTGATTCTGGCTTTGAATGAAATGGGCCTGGACGTGGAGGTTGGACACCATGAAGTAGCGCTTGGCCAGCACGAGATTGATTTTCGCTTCGGTGATGCATTAAAGACAGCGGATAATATCCTGATGCTGAAATTTACCGTCAAGGCCATCGCCGCGCAGGAAGGAATTGTCGCCTCCTTTATGCCGAAACCGGTTTTTGGTGAGAACGGCTCCGGTATGCATTGCCATCAGTCGATTTTCACAAAAGAAGGCGTGAATCTGTTTTATGACGCTGAAAAGGAAATGTTCCTTTCCGATTACGCCCGCCAGTTTATCGGTGGTCAGTTGAAACATGCCAAAAGTCTGGCGGGGATTGTAGCGCCGTCAGTCAATAGTTACAAGCGGCTTGTCCCAGGATATGAAGCACCGGTGTATGTCGGTTGGGCTCAGACAAACCGTTCCGCGCTGATTCGCATTCCCCGGGCTAGCGGGCCGAATGGGGTCCGGGCTGAATTGCGCTGCCCGGATCCGTCCTGTAACCCCTATTTGGCGTTAGCCGTGATGCTCGCCAGCGGTTTGGAAGGGATCGAGCAGAAAATCGAACCGATTGAGCCGCTGAATAACATCAATGTGTTTGAGTTGACCCGGTGGGAACGACGGGAGATGGGCATTGAAGAACTGCCTGGTTCGCTGAAGGAAGCTTTACTTGAAGTTGAAAAAGATTCTTTGATCGAATCGGTACTGGGGACGGATCTTTATAATGCTTATCTGCGCGGAAAATGGCGTGAATGGGATGATTACCGGATATCGGTCTCGGACTGGGAAATCAGCAATTTTCTTGAGACGATCTAAGCCATCCCGGTTGTGGCAGGATTGTGTTCTATATGATGTCGTGCTCAGCACGACATCATATAGAACACTAAATGTGTCATGTCGAAACCCGAAAGGGATGCGTTAGCGTTCCGTCGGGGCTGAGACATCCTCAATCATTATTTCGGGTCTGATATTCTCCAGAGCAAAGATTTTCGAAAAGAAAGTAAAAAATTTTCATATCCTGTGTCTGAAATATCTCAGACCCAATATGACCTTTGAAGGTCTCTCCACCTCGAAAAAGGCGTTTCCCAGCCTTTTTCGAGAGTCGAGATGACAATATTTTCCATTACATTTTTTCGCTCAGTGCACGAGAAATGTAACAAAATTTCTTTTGTAGGAAAAGCAGATTTTAACATCCTGATTGTTCTCTATTTATCCGCGAATTTTTTCTTCCATTCAAAAAGAATATTGATCGCTTCAATGGGAGAAATACTGTTGACGTCAATCTTCGCCAACGCTTCCAGAACAGGATTGGTCTCAGGAAACAACGTCAACTGCGAAACCGGCAGCGGCTCATTTTCCGCATTGTCGACAGCCTGTGATTCCAGTTTGGCCAGAATCTCGTTGGCGCGGTTGATGACCGGTTTGGGCAATCCGGCGATCTGTCCCACGTGAATCCCATAGGAACGATCCGCAGCGCCGGGGATGATCTTGTGCAGAAAGACGACTTCGCCGTTCGCTTCGCTGACGGCCACGTTGTAGTTCCGCACGCCGGGCAGCGTCTCCGGCAACTTGGTCAGTTCATGATAATGTGTGGCGAAGATGGTGCGGGCGCGCAGCCGGGGCGCGTTGTGAATGTACTCAATCACAGCCCAGGCGATGGAGAGCCCGTCATAAGTGCTGGTCCCGCGCCCGATCTCATCCAGGATCAGCAGACTCCGTGAGGTGGCGTTGTTCAGAATATTGGCGGTCTCGACCATTTCGACCATGAAAGTGGACAGCCCGGCATGGATTTCGTCCTGCGCGCCGATACGGGTAAAAATCCGGTCGACCAGACCGATTTTGGCCTGCACAGCCGGCACGAACGCGCCCATTTGCGCCAGCAGGATGATGATCGCGGTCTGGCGCAGGAAAGTGCTCTTCCCGCTCATGTTGGGTCCGGTGATGATCCGGATGATCTCTCCCTGTTCAAAGCGGATGTCATTCGGCACGAAGCGCTTCTCTTTGTCTAACATTTGTTCCACAACCGGGTGACGGCCGCCGATGATGTCAATGACTGAATCTTCCGAAATTTCCGGGCGGACGTAGCCGTTGACAGCGGCCTGCTTCAGCCCATTTTTCTCCAAATAAT
>CALCQT010000138.1 GCA_937894825.1 uncultured Anaerolineaceae bacterium | reverse complement strand
TATAATTTCAAAGTGACGCTCAAACCCATATTTGACGCGTGTATCGCAGGGGAGTGCGTTGCGCTTCCGCTTATATACCTGTATTTTAAAAACGCATGAACGAGAGTGAGTGATAATGACCGAATTGATGCTGGAAAAAGTGCATTTTACCGCGCTGGCAAACGGCGGAGCGGCATTGGGCCGTTTGGCGGATGGGCGCGTGATTTTCGCGGACGGGATTCTCCCCGGCGAACTGGCGCTGATCCAATATGTAAAGACTGACTCCCGTTATGTAAACGGCCGGCTGGTCGATGTGCTTGAACCATCCCCGCACAGGATTCAATCGGCCTGTCCGCTGTTCGGTATCTGTGCCGGCTGCCGGCTGCAATTTTTGAATGAAGCGGACCAAAGGTTGGAAAAGCAGGAGATTCTGGTGGATCAACTTCGAAGGATTGCGAAAATTTCCAATCCGGAGACGGTTCTCAAGGCGATGATTCCATCTCCCCAAGCCTGGAACTATCGGAAATCCGCGCGTTTCATGATCAGCACCGAAGGCACACTTTGTTTCCCGACCGATGACCCGGAGGCGTTGATTCCGGTTGACGTCTGCCCGATTTGTTCCGCGATGATCAATGAGTTATTGCCCGGCCTTTCGCTGGCGCCGGAGATTGGCGTTACGGAGGTTGAGGTCCGCGAGGCGGATGGCGAGGAGATGCAGCTGATTCTTTACGGTGAATCCGATCGTCCGGAGACGGAAATAGAAATTGACTTTGCGCTTTCGGTAGTCTATTCAAGTCCGTCCGGTTCTTATGTGATTGCCGGAGACAGTACTGTATTGCAGATCGTAGCGGGACTTGAGATGGCTGTATCGGAAGATAATGATTTTTATCCCAATCCAGCCGTTTTTGATGAGGTATGCCGGCAAATCAAGGATTGGCTGCCGGCGGATCCAATCGGAACTGTTTTGAATCTCAATGCCGGGACTGGATTCTGGAGCAAATGGTTTGCCAGCCGATGCGAGCAGGTTTTGGCGCTGGAGCAGGATGAAAAAAACATGGAAGATTTTGTCTTGAATTTGGACGAGTTCGAAAATGTTACCCTTTATTTGGGAATGCCCCAAGAGATCATTCCCGGATTACATGAGAAAATTCAGCTGGCGGTGTGTGAGGCAGGCCCTGCCGGCTTGCATAAAGATACAATCGCGGCGCTTGCGGCAACAGGTGTCAAACGAATTTTCTATCTTGGCGAGGACGCCTCCATTGTGGCTCGCGACGCTGCGCGGATGTTGGAACACGGTTATCAACTCAGCGGTCTCATTCCGTTTGATGATGAACCGCAAACGGCAAAAATTTCCGCCCTTTGCATATTTGATTCCGGCATCCATGCGGTGAATACTGATCAACAGTAAGTTCGGGACAATTTTTGTCGCGAACTGGTTCCGACAAAAATTGTCCCGCTGCTTTATCCTTGCCGTGTCGCGATTTTACCTTTTTCTCTGGACCCGGCGGACAAAATGAGAATGGTCGCAATGATCAATAAAAATCCGGCATAATCAAATGGTTGAAATGAAACTTTGAGCCAGAAAACCGATAAAAGCGAAGCAACCAAAGGTTCAATGCAGGCATACAGGCTGGCGTGGCTTGCGCCGATCAATTTTACGCCCTGAAAATAAAATGTAAAAGACAGAATCGTTCCAAAGAAAAGAATGGCGAGCATGGCAATTGCCGCTTTGGTATCAATGACCGGGGTAAGCGTCCAGGGTTTGAAGACGGCGGAAAGGAAAGTTCCCCCAATCACCATTGACCATGCAATAATCATAAATGGATTGAACTGCTTCAGTAAATTATGCGGCTGCAAATTATAGATTACCAGCGCGATGGCAGTTGTCATACCGAAAAACAGTGCTTTTTTGGATATGACCATGTGGTTTATATCCCCGTGGGTTGCGATGAGAAAGACACCGATGATTGCGCAAATCACCGCAATTAATTCTGCTGTTTTAGGGAATCGCTTTTCCGTGATACAGATGAATGCAAGGATAATAACCAAAGCGATATTTTGCAGGACGGTTGCTGTTCCGGCGTTGGAGTTTTCTATGGTAACGAAATAGGAATACTGGCATAGCGTCATTCCGGCAATGCTATAGATAACCAGGTCGATGACATTTTCCCTTGTTTTCCATATGCTGAGTGTGGTTTTACTGTCGTTGATCAGGCTGATGACCAGCATGATTGATCCTGCCAGGACCAGTCGAACAGGAACGAGCCAATTTGCTGTAATGCCTTTGAATTCAAACAGATACTGACCGCAGGCGCCTGATAATCCCCAAAATATGCCGCCGAATAAGGTAAAGATAACCCCTGCTGCTTTTTGATTTTGACTCTCCATTCAAGCCTCCCCGTTTCATCGCCCGATGCACCCATCGAGCCGGACAATTATATGCCTGAAATTTGGGCAAAACAAGCGCTTTTCTGTAAAGATATCGTGAGGAATGTGCCTGTTTCGTTTTGTTGATCGGCTGGAGATGGAAATCGGGGATCCTGAGAAGGAAAATATGAGGATTCTTCGAAAGACGAGAATCGATATATAATTGTGACTTAGATAGCGACAGCCAGGTTGAAAAAAAGGACGATAAGGATGGTGGCGAAGCTTTCGCTGCCTTCCTCAAGATGATGTATTGTTGAAAAACGAATACTGTTGGCGCTGCTGTGTTTTGCAAAATTCTATCAATTTACTTCGGCTAAATAATAAAAAACAATCAGACAGGAGCTAAAAAAATGATTGCCTTTTTTTCTCAGTTTTCACCGATTGTACAGGCTTTGTTGGCGAGTACCTATACCTGGGGAATGACTGCCCTGGGGGCGGCGGGTGTTTTCCTTTCCAAGGAAATACCAAAGAAAGCGCTGAACGTGATGTTGGGGTTTGCAGCCGGGGTCATGATTGCGGCGAGTTTCTTTTCATTGTTGCTTCCGGCAATTGACGCCTCCGAAAATGGACCCGTTCCGGTCTGGTTCCCGGCGACGGTTGGATTTTTGCTCGGCGGCGGATTCCTTTGGGCGTTGGATAAATATCTCCCGCATTTGCACATTAATGCAGATCAGGCGGAGGGAACGAAAAGTGGGCTAAGTCGTACCATGTTGTTGGTTTTGGCGATTACACTGCACAATATTCCGGAAGGGTTGGCGGTCGGAGTGGCATTTGGCGCTGCTGCGGTTCATAATGATCCCAGCTATTTTGCGGCTGCGATCACCATCGCAATCGGGATGGGGATTCAGAATTTTCCGGAAGGGCTGGCTGTATCCGCACCGCTGCGGGCTGAAGGACTGTCACGGGGACGGAGTTTCTTTTGGGGGCAATTCTCAGGGTTAATGGAACCGATTGGCGCCGTGATTGGCGCGGCTGCGGTCTATTATGTTCAGCCGTTACTGCCTTACGCGCTCTCGTTTGCGGCCGGCGCGATGATTTTTGTTGTGTCAGAAGAATTGATTCCCGAAGCGGAAGCGGATGGATCCGATTTGCCGACACTGGCGCTGATGGTCGGTTTTGCGTTGATGATGATTTTGGATGTAGCGTTCAGCTAAAAATTTTGTGATTTTTCATATTGACACGATTTCTGTCCATTCAGGTGTTCTATGAGTTTGATATAATAGAACACATGGACAGTGCGCGAAAAATTCTTCACATGGACCTGGATGCCTTTTTTTGCGCGGTCGAGGAGTTGTTCGATCCCACGCTGAAAGGGAAGCCATTTGCGGTCGGCGGAGATCCCGGCTATCGGGGTGTTGTTTCTTCCTGCTCTTATCCGGCACGGCGTCTGGGCGTCCATTCAGCGATGCCGATGTCCAAAGCAGTCCGGATTTGCCCCGGGCTGCTGATTGTTCATGGCAGCCATCAGAAATATTCGGAAAAATCGCATGAAGTGATGGCCATCCTGCGGAACTGGACGCCATTAATGGAGCAGATTTCCATTGATGAAGCGTTTCTGGACGTCTCTGATCTGCTTGCAGATCCGCGCCAGATTGCGCTGGATATCCAAAAAGAAATCAATACCCGTCTTTTACTGCCCTGTTCATTTGGTGTGGCTGCCAATAAACTGGTGGCAAAAATTGCCAATACGATCGGGAAAAAGAACAGCAAGAGCGGGAACTATCCGAATGCGGTGACCCGGATCCTGCCGGGGACAGAGGCTGCTTTCTTGGCCCCGCTTCCGGTTGGTGAACTTTGGGGTGTCGGCGACAGAACAGAAAAAGTGTTGCGCGATCTTGGCATAAGCCGGATTGGACAATTGGCAGCCTACCCGGAAGACCGGCTGCAGAAAATATTCGGAAAACACACAAATTCGATACGTTTGCGAGCCATGGGACAGGACGACCGCCCGGTCGACCCGGAACCGCAGGAAGCGAAATCTGTCAGTCAGGAATATACCTTTACCAAAGATGTGGATGACGAGGTGCTGCTGCGGAAAACCATTTTACGCCAGTCGGACCAAATCGGTTCGCGGCTGCGCAAATATGGCTTATCCGGGAATACGGTTCGGCTAAAGCTGCGCTGGGATGATTTTACGACCCTGTCCCGGCAAATTAAATTGGATCAGCGCATTTGCCAGAATGATCTGATCAATGCGCATGCCCAGAATCTTTTCAGTGAGATCTGGCGGAAAGAAGCCCGTCCGGTCCGGCTGATCGGCGTCGGGATTTCCGGATTTTCGGAGGAAGCGGTTCAACTCTCTCTTTTTCAGGAATCCTCTGAAAAAACAGATCGCTTATTACGGGCGGTGGACGAGATCCGGACCCGTTACGGAGAAAAGGGACTGAAACGCGGCATTGAGCTGGAAGCGGAAGAATTTTAAAAAGATTTTGAGCCATTCTTCATTTTTTGAGAATGTGCTGGTATAATATGGACGAAATTTATAGCGTGTCTAAATTTCATTTTCAAAGATTGCCAACATAGCTCAGATGGTAGAGCAGGCGTTTCGTAAACGTCAGGTCAGGAGTTCGATCCTCCTTGTTGGCTCTTTTTTTTATTTCTGAATGCCGGATGTAAAACACCCCCTTTCGGAGGTGCTTTACGTGCAATGGTGTAAAACTTGTTCAATCAAGAACAGGAGAAGTGAGATATGCGTATTTGTAAAAAGCTTTCTTGCTTCTATTCCAAAATGACTCTCAAAAAACGTTTATAAGTCATCCGGTTTTAGCTTGTAGCCTGTGTTCGCGGCGGAGTCAGCTTCCGCTTTGCAATTCCAAGACTATTCGCGTAGTTGTAAAGGTCTTTTTCAGTTCCATTAAAGGCATTCATGTCCAGCCCTTTTGACTCGGCGCCAAAAGCAATTCCGTCGCCGGTGGATTTGTATTGCCAGATCCGCCATTCAGGCCATGCTCCGTGTTTAGGAGTCCGGTTTTTTGTGTTGTACCAGGCGATCCAAAGCTCTTTATCGGACAAAAAATCAGTCAGCGGCGTGAGCCTCTGTACACCGGAAAGATTGGTGTAGAGCATCGGGTAAACATTGGTTTTCTGGTAAAACGCGTTCATGAACTTGGTTACAATCCGGACGGATTCCTCATATTCCGGTATTTGCGGATATCCTTCAATTCCCGGCGATTCAAAATCCATTACCGGACGTAATTCACCCAGGTCGTCTTTCAGTAGATTGGCAAAATATTCGGCTTGCTCGGCCGGATGGGCTGAGCCGCTGCGCATATCATAGAAATGATAGGCTCCCCGCAGGAGTCCGGCTTTTGCCGCCATCTCCCAATTGCGGGTAAATTGTTTGTCCGGCCATAAGTTTTGACAGGCTTTAATGATGACAAAAGAGGCGCCGGCCTTTTTCATTTTTGCGAAATCTACCTGGCCTTGCCAGTGGCTGACATCGGTTCCGAGTGCGCGTCTCTTTGTCATAATGCTCCCTAAAAGTTTGCTAACCGCACGAAATCCATATGCGATCATTCATTCTATTGCAATAACTATGCCAATTTTTGCGTTGGGAAGTTTAAGGACGACGAAAAAGGCTCTTAATGGAATTCAAATTGATTGATGAACAGGAGAACGAAAAAGAGCTGTCTCTCATGAGCGCAGCTCCTTTATATTTTTTCCACGTGGACAAGGTGTCAGCGGATCATTCCGCAAAACCCGGGAAAAAAGCCGTTATTTCGCCGCCGCGTTGACAATTTCCATGAAATCATCTTTTTTGAGGCTGGCGCCGCCGACCAGTGCGCCGTCGATATCCGGCTGCCCGAAGAACTCAGCCGCGTTGTTTCC
>CALCQT010000137.1 GCA_937894825.1 uncultured Anaerolineaceae bacterium | reverse complement strand
GAATCTGCAAAACAAATCAGAAGGATCCGCTGCGGTGCTGAAAGCCTGCTTACAGGAGGGGCGCTGCAGTCTGATTGCTTGCAGCAGCGGGTATTACGAGCCTTACTGCCTGTATACCGTTGAGTAACCCTACTTTTGGCACCCGCATCATAAATAATGGGATTATCAGATAATTATCATGATAATCCGGATTTTCCTGAAAAAAAGCAGAAGCTCTGGTATAAAATAGGAAGTTCTTTTGTATTTGCCGGTTAGGAATTCAATCAATATGAACTGAAGCAAACTTCCATGAGACCCCGTGAGGATCCCCTGCTTTTGTTGCCGGTCAATTCCTGAAGACAATAATTTTTTCAAAGGTTGTATTTGTCGTTTTCTGTGGCTGATCCAACCGTAAGATTTCAGAAAACGAAGCCAAATTTAAGACGAAGTGCAAGATGTTTGATGTTTTTATGCGTAAAAATGTCAATCTCTGTTAAATGTCGATTAAATCCGGAGTCCGGATTGTTGGCAGGAAAGGAACTTTGTGCTCAAGCGGTTTTGGGAATATTTCGAAAAAGACCGGCTCTATCTGATTGGGAGTTTTGTTTTTGTCACCCTGGAATCATTATTCGAGATGTTGATTCCGTTGATTATGGCCGACATTATCGATGTTGGCGTGCCTTCAGGCGACCGGGACTATATTCTACGCAAAAGCCTGGCCATGGTCGGATTAGCGTTGATTTCTCTGCTTTTAGGTTCTCTTTACGCACGCTTTGCGGCGCGTGCCGGGCAGGGTTTCGGTGCGGAACTGCGAAAGGCCTTATACCGGAAAATTCAGGGTTTTTCATTCGCGACGATGGATTATTTTAAACCGGCGTCCCTGATTACACGCCTGACCAGTGACGTCAATGGATTGGTGAATTCTGTCTGTACCGGGATCCGCCCCATGGTGCGCGGCCCGGTGATGATGATTCTGGGATTGTTCATGACCATCTCAATGAGTCCGCAACTGGCGCTGGTGTTCCTGATTGCGATGCCGATTTTGGGATTGTGTCTGTTCCTGATTCTGAGAAAACTGGGGCCGGTCTATGCGACGATGCAGCGGATGTTGGATCAGGTCAATTCGGTGGTCCAGGAGAATCTTATCGCCATCCGAACGGTCAAATCCTATGTCCGGGGCGACAGTGAAATTCAAAAATTTGGTTTGGCAAACGAAAATTTCCGGCAATCATCCGAACAGGCCTTTCACCATGCGGCGCTGAATATGCCCTGTTTCCAGTTCGTGATGTATGGAACGATCATCTGTATCCTGTGGTTCGGCGGAAATTTTATCCGCCAGGGAACGATGAAAATCGGTGAGTTGACCGGCTTCTTAAGCTATGTCATGCAGATTCTGAATGCCTTGATGATGATCTCCAACGTATTTTTGATGTTGAGCCGGTCCATGACTTCGGCCGGCCGGATTTTAGAGGTGCTGGATACGCCGGTGGATATGCCGGATGGGACTGCCAGCCGAACCATCCGTCGCGGCGAGATAACTTTTGAACAGGTTTCTTTTAAATATCGCGCGACGGCCAGAGAATTTGTCCTTTCAGATATCTCGCTTCAAATTCAGGCGGGTTGGACCGTTGGCATTCTTGGCGGTACCGGCTCCGCGAAGACCTCACTGGTGCAGTTGATCCCCAGATTGTATGATGTTACGTCTGGCAGTCTGAAAATCGACAGTTTGGATGTAAAAGAATATCCGATGGGTCATTTGCGTGAAGCCGTTGGGATGGTGCTGCAGAAAAACACCCTTTTCTCAGGCACGATTCGGGAAAACTTGCGCTGGGGGAACCCGGATGCGACCGAAGCAGATTTGAATTGGGCTTGCAGGATTGCCTGCGCGGATGAATTCATCGCTCAGCTGCCGCAGGGGTATGAAACCATGCTGGGCCAGGGTGGTGTGAATGTGTCCGGTGGGCAGAAACAACGACTTTGCATTGCCCGGGCGCTGCTGAAACGGCCGCGCGTGCTGATTTTTGATGACTCCAGCAGTGCGGTCGACATGACCACGGAGGCAAAGATTTTTTCCCGTCTGGCGGAAGAATACCAGGACGCGACAAAAATTATTATTACACAACGTGTTCGTACGATCGAGAAAGCCGATTGTATCGTTCTGCTGGAAAATGGAAAGATCAGCGCTGTTGGTACCCATGAACAACTGATGGAAAGCAGCCCAATCTATCAGGATATTTATGGTCTTCAGCGGAAAGGAGCGGTTGTTTAATGGCAACGCGTGCGGTACGGCTTGAGAGGCCGAAAAACATTCGTAAAACACTGCTTTCATTATTGCAGTACCTGAAGCGGCAATCCGGCACATTGTTGATCGTGGCGCTCCTGGTGGCGATCAGTGCAGGATCCAATGTTTATGGTACCTATTTATTGAAACCGGTTGTTAACGACTATATTCTTCCCGGTGATATTCCGGGGTTGCTGAAAATGCTCTTCTTTATGGGAGCTGTTTATCTGGCCGGAGTGGCGGCGACGTTTGGATATACCCAGTTGATGGTGAAAACCGCTCAGAAGGTTGTGCAGGAGATGCGGGATGATTTATTCCGCAAGATGCAAAAATTGCCGCTGCGGTTTTTCGATAATACAACGCATGGCGAATTGATGAGCCGTTTCACCAATGATATTGACACCATCTCGGAAGCGCTGAATAACAGCTTTGCAATGCTGATTCAGAGTTTTATCATGATCATTGCGACCTTCGGGGTGCTGATTGTGCTGAATTTTAAATTATCGATCATCGTTTTGGTCTCTTTTTTGGGGATGTTCCTTTTTCTGAACTACAGCGGAAAGAAGAGCCACCAGTTTTTCTCCCGTCAACAGAAATGTCTGGGTGATTTGAACGGATACACCGAGGAAATGATCGCCGGCCAGAAAGTGGTTAAGCTTTTTAACCATGAAGAGGCAGATTTTGCGGAGTTCTCAAAACGCAGTCAAAAATTGCAGGATGCCGGCGTCGGAGCGATGACTTATTCCGGGCTGCTGATCCCGGTGGTGGTCAGTATTTCCTATCTCAACT
>CALCQT010000136.1 GCA_937894825.1 uncultured Anaerolineaceae bacterium | reverse complement strand
TCTCCTCTTTTACGAGTAAAATTGCCGCTTTTTCCAAAAAGTGGGAAACTCAGGTACTATGAAATGAGCTTTCGTTAATTACATGGCAAAGCATCTTTGGTTAGTGATGATATGATTTGAATGTCAATAAGCAAAAATCCTTTTTGCTTATTGATACTGTATAAAGATGGTATGCGATTGTGAAATTTGTATATCCTGTATGACTATTCGCATATATGAACAGGAATACTCAGTTTTTCATAATGATTGACATATGCGTGTGGTATTCCACTGGTAGTAAAAACTTCGTGTACACAATTAAGTTTCCCTAATGAAACATAACCGTGTTTATCAAATTTCTGTTGTTCCGCAAGGAGATAAGAACGTGTGGAAATATTAAGCATTGCTTTCCAACTGTCTGCCAGTGTAAAATTAATGTCTGAATATCCCATTTCGAAATTTATCCCAATTACGCTACAGAAAAGCTTTTCAACAAAGAAATTGCGCAGAAAATCAATTGAATAGCTTCCAATCATATTTGAACAATTGTGCAAATGCGAAACAATGCCGCATGTCGCAATGACTTTGATGTTTTCATGAAAACTTAGTTCAACAGCGACATAGGCGTTATTTGTAATAACTGTCAAGTCCTTTTTGGCATGAAGAAAACGTGAAAATACAAGGCAGGTTGTCCCGGATCCAATTGCGATAATTTCTCCGTCATTCACAATTCTCGCTGCCTCTGCTCCCATCCTTTTTTTTTCTTCATGATTAGTTATTGAAATTGGCAGGACGAAGTTATTTTTCTCACTTGTGGATGAAGCGGTAATTACAGCGCCACCATGATTTCTGCTGAGAATTCCCTGTCTTTCAAGTCTCTGAAAATCTCTGCGGATAGTCGATTCTGAAACATTAAATTCATTGACAAGTTCCTGTAAACTTAGATAATGTCTTTCTTGAATCAGGGCTTCAATTTCTTTAAGTCTTGATTTTGCCATATTCACACTCCTTATCAATGAAAGTGTAGTAATTATAAACGTAAATGTCAAACAAGTTATAAAAGAAAACGTTCACGATTTAATTAAAAAAAGATAGATATTTTCCAAAATGCAACTTCCTTGAAAATATAAAGACAGGATCTTATTCTTAATTTTTTGTGATCTTGTCATATATTATTGCTAAAAAAGCTTATGATATGAAAGATTTAAATCATAATAATGCGAATAAAAGCGTTATAATGAGATATATCTTTCATAAATGAAGATATAACCATTCATAATCGACCAAATATTAATTGACAAGAATGTTTTATGTCATTATAATGTCGCTATTCTTATTCAATGAGCAGGTAAAGGCAAATTTTTAATAGATACTGCTTAATGCAAAACAATGAGTTTTCTCATTTAAAAATTTTTTCAAGGAGATAAGATAATGAAAAAAAGAATTAGTGTCTCTCTGGTGCTTGTATTGGCCTCTTTGTTTGCTGTTTTGTTACCAGTAGCAGCAGAAAAAGAATCATACAAATTTGGTTTTACAAGCGCGACAATGAATAACCCATTTTTCACGACAATTGAGTCAACGATTCGGGAAGCTGTGGAAAAAAATGGGGACACGTTGGTTGCGCTTGATCCAAAATCTGATATCGCGACCCAGATTTCTCAGTTGGAAGATATGATCAATCAGGGTGTCGATCTGGTTTTTCTCTGTCCTATCGATTCTGAAGGCATTCAGCCTGCGCTTGATATGCTGAAAGAAGCTGGTATCCCGGTTGTTAACTATGACACAGATGTAACTGATCCAGAATCTGTTGAGACAATTATTGTATCCAATAATGAATATGCGGGAGAAGTTGTTGGCCAAGCCTTAGCGGAAAAGTTCCCTGAAGGTGGAAAGATCGCGATTCTTGATGCTCCTTATGCTGAAGCATGTGTGCAGCGGGTTAATGGTTTTTTCAAAGGTTTAGGTGATTTAAAAGATAAGTTTGAAGTTGTTGCTCAACAGAATGGAAAAGGCGATATTGGCGAATCGCTTCCTATTGCCGAAAGTATTCTGCAGGCAAATCCTGACCTTGACGCTTTCTTCTGTATTAATGATCCTTCCGCATTAGGTGCTTTGTCTGCGGTACAAGGTTCTGGATTAGAAGCACAGGTAGCTGTATATGGTGTCGATGGATCCCCGGATGCGAAGAAGTCAATTAAAGAAGGTGGACTGACTGGCACAGGTGCACAATCTCCGGTCAATATTGCTCAGAAAGCAGTTGAAGCTGCATATCAAATCCTTAATGGTGATCAGGTTGAGAAATTAATTAAAGTTCCTACATTCTTAATTGACTCTGAAAACGTTGACGAATACGGTGTCGACGGATGGCAATAAACTGAGTTCAAAAAAGTCTGCTTCAGGGAGTGAAATCTCCTTGAGCAGACTTTTTGTTATTCATTATGGAAAGTAGGTGAAATCTTGAAAGAATTCGTCTTACAAATGCAAAACATTCATAAACAATTCCCGGGAGTTTATGCGTTGAATGGCGTTCATCTGGATGTTTTACGAGGCGAAGTTCATGCGATTCTCGGGGAAAATGGTGCAGGAAAATCAACGCTAATCAAAGTCCTGGGCGCAATTTACAAACCTGAACAAGGCGAAATTTATATTGACGGGGAACAAGTTCATTTGAACAGTATCCGGGATGCTCAAGCTCATGGTATCAGTATTATTCATCAGGAGTTAATGCTGGTCCCTGATTTGAGCATCGCAGATAATATTTTCCTTGGGAGTAACCCTTCAGATTATGGCTTTTTCAGCCGGAAAGAAATGGATAAAAAAGCCCAATTGCTGCTGGATAATTTTGGGGTCGACCTTAATTCAAAAAGTATGATTTCATCACTAAGTGTTGCTCAGCAACAGATCGTGGAAATAATAAAAGCGATTTCGGTGAATGCAAAAATTATCGTGATGGACGAACCCACTTCCTCACTATCTGCAAATGAAGTGGACATGCTTTTCAAAATAATCAACCGTTTGAAACAAGAAGGTGTGTCAATTATTTATATTTCCCATAAGTTGGATGAGTTATTTTTTATCACTGACCGGATAACTGTCATGCGGGATGGAAAGACTATTGGAACCGTGGTTACGAAAAATGTTTCCACAGATCAGTTGATTCGGATGATGGTAGCCCGGGAATTATCCGATTTTTATGTAAGAAGTGAATTTGAAAAAGGTGAAGTTGTACTTTCGGTCAGAAATTTATCTAAAAAGGATTTATTGCACGATATCAGTTTTGATTTATTCAGAGGTGAAATACTAGGTTTTGCTGGTCTTGTCGGAGCAGGAAGAACTGATTTGATGAAAGTTTTATTCGGCCTTTCTCCTTATGATAATGGAGAGATTTCACTGAATCAAACGCAATTAAAAATTCATTCCCCCGAAGAAGCATTGAAGGCTGGAATTGCACTTGTTCCGGAAAACCGAAAAGAGGAAGGTCTGATCCTCAAAAATACGGTTGGTTTTAACATGACGATAACTGTTTTACGCGATTTTATAAAAGGTATTCATGTTGACAAAGATAAAGAAAACAATATTCTGGATACCTATAAAGACCGGCTTTCGATTAGCACACCTTCCTATAAACAGTTGACTGCTAATCTTTCTGGTGGAAATCAGCAGAAAGTTGTTATATCAAAATGGCTGGCTACCAATCCTCAGGTGTTGCTGCTTGATGAGCCGACGCGAGGGATTGATGTAGGTGCCAAAGCCGAAATGTATACCATTATGAATGAGTTAACGCTTTCTGGAATGTCTATTATTATGGTTTCCTCCGAAATGCAAGAAGTAATCGCAATGAGTGACAGGATTTGTGTTATGGGTGAAGGAAAAATTAAGAAGATATTTAGGAAAGAAGAATTCTCACAGGAGAATATTCTTTCATATGCGATTGGAGGGTCCAAAGCATGAAGGAAAAAACAATTTATCAGAATCATGCTTTATTAGGCTTTATTCGAAAAAATTCAGTAATTTTGACCGGTTTGTTACTTTTATGCGGTTTTCTGAGTATTGTGACGGACTCTTTTCTAACTAATGGAAATATTATGTCGCTTCTCAGGCAGATCTCCACAAATGCATTACTGACTTTGGGGATGATGATGTGTATCATCATTGGCGGTATCGATCTGGGTTTAGGCGCCTATATTGCACTGTCAGGAACTGTTACAGCTGTAATGATCACAAATTATGGTGTCAATATTCCTGTCTCAATCCTGTTGGGTCTGCTTTCTGGGGCTCTTTGTGGATTAATCAGCGGTGTATTTATCGCTTACGTCAAGGTACCTGCATTTATTGCCACGATGGCAATGATGAATGTAGCCAGAGGTGCCGCCTCATTAGCGACGAACGCAAATCCGGTACGAGTTACGATTCCGGCGTTCACCAATCTTGGGATCGGACGGATTGGTAGTATTCCATTACCCGTGTTTTATGTTGTTTTCTGGATTATTGTAATGGCATTGTTTCTGAATAAGACTCGTATGGGCCGATACATTTATGCTGTCGGAGGAAATCAAAATGCTGCACGATAT
This sequence comes from uncultured Anaerolineaceae bacterium, assembly GCA_937894825.1. Taxonomy (GTDB): domain Bacteria; phylum Chloroflexota; class Anaerolineae; order Anaerolineales; family Anaerolineaceae; genus Flexilinea. The sequence goes on along the minus strand of CALCQT010000136.1, from coordinate 2,825 downwards.
TCCGGAATTAGTATTAAAACTGTTCAAATCACTGTTCATATTTTTTCAGGCTTTTTAGCAGCATTTGCAGGAATTGTTTTGGCTGCACGAATGTATTCCGGACAACCGGCGGTTGCTCAAGGTTACGAAATGGATGCTGTCGCTGCAAGTGTTTTGGGCGGTATCAGTTTAACAGGCGGTTCCGGTGATGTGTTCAGCGCAATGATTGGCGTATTAATTATTGGTGTACTGAACAATGGTCTCAATTTGTTGAATGTCAACACTTTTTGGCAACTGATTGCCAAAGGTGTTGTTATTTTGTTCGCTGTTTCATTCGATATGATTCGAAACAGAAATTAATCAAAAAATCAAAAAAGGAGTTTTATTCATGTTAGTCAGTCTGCAGGATATGCTACAGGACGCTCAAAAAAATAACTATGCGATTGCTTCGATCAATACGCCGAACCAAATCTTACTGCGAGCAGTTATTGCGGCGGCTGAAGATACCAATATGCCGGTCACAATTAATCATGCACAGACAGAGGAAAGTGTTGTTCCAATCGAAATTGCGGTACCGCTTATGCTTGATTATGCAAAAAAATCAAAAGCGGCAATTTCGGTTCATGTGGATCATGGTTTTGATTTCGATCATATTATGAAAGCAATCAGGTTAGGATGCACTTCGATTATGTATGATTGCTCAAGATTTCCTTTGGAAAAAAACATCAGTGAAGTCAAAAAATTTGTTGAAATTGCCCACCCTTTGGGAATTGGCGTTGAAGCAGAATTGGGTGCTATGCCTAATAATATGCCGTCTGAAGTACATGGACAGGAGACAAGCGATTTATCGGATCTGACAGTTTATTATACGAAGCCTGAAGAAGCGGAACGTTTTTGTGAAGAGACAAAATGTGATGTGCTAACTATATCATTCGGCACGGTTCATGGTATGTATGCAAGCGAACCCAATCTGAATATTGATCTGGTAAGAGAAATAAATGCCTTAGCAAATGGAGTGTCACTGGGTATGCATGGGGGGTCCGGAACTCCATTTGACCAGATTCAAAGTGCCATAACTGCGGGGATTAAAAAGATAAATTATTTCACTGCGATTGATACTGCCCCGGCGCCTTATCTGGCTAAGACTATCGCTGAGGCGAAAAATCCGGTCAACTTTAGCCTCTTGGCGAATCAGGCAATGGAAGTAATTTATAATAAAACCGTTGAAATTTTAAACGTTTTTAAGAATACCGGGTTGTAGAGCGTAATATGTACTTAGGTTTAGATGTTGGGACCTCAGGAGTTAAAGCCACAGTTATTGATGACAGTGGGACAATCCATGCGATCTCCAGCAAGAGTTATCCGCTGTTAGGCCTAGAAGAAAATCATCGGGAATTAGATCCTCTTCAAGTATGGGAATCAGTAAAAACTGTAATTCACGATGTTCTTGGTAAAGCTGATTCCTCTGATATTGATTTTATTACTGTGGCTTCGTTAGGCGAAGCTATTATTCCGATAAATAAATCTGGTCTGCCGATAATGCGAAGCATTATCGGCAGCGATATCCGGGGAAGAAAAGAGCTTGAATCAGTTTGTCAGCAAATCCCACCACCTGAATTGACTCGAATAACCGGTTTAAATCTGAGTACTATTTATTCGCTAAACAAAATCCTATATATTCGCAGGCATTTGCCTCGTATTTATGCTGAGACGGAGAAATTCCTCTGTTTTACGGATTTTATTGTATATGTGTTGACGGGTGAATATGTGATTGATTTTTCGATGGCATCCAGAACGATGGCATTTGATATTAATAAATGCACGTGGTCAAAATACATTCTGGACAAAGTATCTGTTGATCCGAATTTATTCTCCAGAACTGCTATTGCAGGCGAAATTGTTGGAAAAATCTTGCCTTCCATTGCTGCTGAGACCGGTTTGCCGCAAACTGTTTCTGTTTTGATCGGACCACACGATCATATTTGCAACGCCTTAGGTGCGGGAGCGGTCGAAAAAGGGGCTTGTTCTAATGTGGTCGGGACAACGGAAGGAATTACTGCTATTTTGGGAGATGAAAAACTTTCGATAAGCGATATTTCAAAGAACAATATTTCATGCCAGCCCTTTGTTTTGTCAAATACATATAATACAGTGGCTTGGCATAACACTGCGGGCGCATTAATTAATTGGTTTATGAATCAATTCTTTTGTAAGAATAGGACCCCGGATCAAACGAAGGTCATATTGGATCAATTGAACCATGCTTATCACGGTAAGCCTACAAGACTGTTGATTCAGCCGTATTTTTCCGGTGCAACTACACAATTCATGGACGATAAAGCAAAAGGGACGATACTTGGATTAAGTCTTTCGACTACTCGGGAGGAAATTTATCAGGCTTTGTTAGAAGGATCCTGTTATGAATGCATGTTGATTGTTGAGGCTCTGGAGAATGCTAGTATCCCGGTGAAACACCTGATTGTGAACGGTGGCGGCAGCAAGTCTGATCCGTGGCTTTCAATAAAAGCGGATATGCTTGGAAATCCCGTCTACACAGTGGATTGCCAGGATACAGGTGCGTTAGGTAGCGCGATAATTGCGGCTGTCGCGAATAAACGGTTTTCATCCGTCATTGAGGCTGCCCAAAATATGGTTAGACCTGGAAAAATAATTGAACCTAATATGAATAATAACCGAGTCTATCGTGAGCGCTTTGAACAATACAAATGCCTTTATTCACAAATCAAGGATATTAATCATTTGCTGAATTGATAACAAAAAAATGGGCGATCGAAGAATGGATTAATTCTTTCATAGGCGGGAATAGAGATTTCAAAGCTTATTGA
>CALCQT010000135.1 GCA_937894825.1 uncultured Anaerolineaceae bacterium | reverse complement strand
AGGCTTATTATAAAAATTACACACAACAATATCCAATTTAGAAACCGGAACATCAAATGGGTTAGAGGTATAAGTTCCAATAACATCAGGATCGGTCCCTGCATCATCCCCATCCTGTTTCGTACAAACAGCCTGTGCAAACTGATAGTTGGATTTCACTGTTTCCGTAAGCGTCACAATAGCAGAACCGGTCTCGCTCGGTGACACACTGAAAACCGAAGATCCAGCCCCATCCGCTCCGGTTGTCACAGAACTCGGGGTAATCGTTCCGCCTGTTGCCGCTGCTGTATAATCACAACCGGAAACCAGGTCGCCACTTGTTGTCTGCCCCTCAGTTGTTTCCGGGTCTCCATCCGGGTCAATAATTTTATTGACGCTGATTGTCCCTCCGCAGGTGTCTGTAGCGAAGGTTTTCAACTTATTCGCCATATCGCTAAAACTTGACGTTATAACATCGGTAGTTGCGATATTCGCCCCATTGACTATCGGACCAGATATCAACTGTAAATTTCCAATAGTTGGAGCACCACCAACACCAAACGCAAGAATTCTGGTGCCGGCCCCTTTCGCGGCATTTGCCGCCCCTATTCCTGCTTGAAGATCAGAGCTACCGGAGTTTCTCGCGGTGGGGTCTCCGTCCGTAGCAAATATCATCAGGTTGGGTTTGTCGCTGCCCGGGAAAGTCGATTGGGCCTTAATAATACCGTCCTCCCAATTTGTATAACTACCAATGGAGTCTGGATTCGCATTGATCGCACTAATCACAGCAGAGGTGTCCGAAGTAAAAGTTTGCTGAACATACGCTGAACTGCCAAAATGTGTGACGGAAAATTGAGTTGGTGTTCCAGCCAGCGCATTTACTAACGCTATGAAAGCAGTCCTCATCTGCCCTAATTCAGTAGAATTAATGCTGCCGGATCGATCCAGCACCAACGCAATATCCAAGCCACAGGTCGCTGCCAACGGAGAATTCGTAGTCACGGTATATCCGATACTAAAGTAACTTGGAGTTTCTGTCCCATTCGCCCGCCAGCCTCCACCGCCCCGTTGTGTACATTGAACTAGCTCAACGGCCCAATCAGAACTTGTACTTGCTCCAGCCGGTATCTGATAAGACCGTTCAATCAAATCATCAATAATACAAGAATCATCGCGATCGTTGCCTGTTAAATAAACATCATCCCCGGAAGGTCGATCTATTCTTAGCGCATAGCGGTTATTAGTATCACTTCCTGTTATCGTGGCCCGGACATAGACCATATTGCCAGCAAGAAACGCTGAAGACGGTATGCTGCGGGCAGCATCCGAATATGTCTGAACGTCAACCGCCGCCTCAACCGGCGCAGCTGCGGCGAAAAACACCATTAGCGCGGCCATAATAAGCAAAAGCGGGAGAAGCATGCGCTTTTCTCCCGCAAAATGACATGAAAAATAATTCCAAAGCGATGCCCGTACAGGGTGACTATCTAAAGTGCGACATTGCATCTTAACCTCCACGCTGCCTGAACCGTCCAGTTTTTCGTGATAAGCTTCTGTGCCGCAAACCCGCACCATCCATCCGCCTTCACGGCAACGGGTATTCGCGCACACAAAAAGTTCAATAAAAAAATGCCTGACCACTCCGAGTCTACGCGTTCAAATATTATCTTTTATATCTTTCAACAAACTGCAAAAAAAGAAGTGTCAGGTATTTACAACGCAAGAATAATAGCAATGAAAAGCATATAAAAAACAAACCTTGCCGTATTGCAAGGTTCGCGGAGGTTTCTATCATCAAACAAGCTTACAGTAATAGCTGCAGCACAGCTCCTTCATCGCGCGAAAAAAGCAAAACCAGACATTTCTCCGGCGCAAGTTTCTTTTTCAGACGGGAAATCTGCGTCCGAAGCGCGCTGCAGTCATTGAACATCGGCTTTTTCCAGGCAGTCAAATACAGCTTTTCGACCGGGACCCAATTGCCTTCATTGATCGCCAGCAGGCGCAGAATCGCGAACGCTTTCGGTTCTAGCAGCAGGTCCGTGCCGTTGAGAGATGCTCGCCCCGTCACTGTGTCCAGCGTCAGCGGCCCGATGGTCACCGTCTTCAGCGGCGATTTCACCAGGCCAAGGCTGCGCCGCCGCAGCGCCGTCCGCACGCGCGATAGCATATCCTCCGTTTTATGGGGCTCGGTCATGAAGTCGTCGCCGCCGCTAATCAGACAGCGGCTCCGGTCTTCCTGCTTCGCCCGTGAAGAGAGGATGAGGAGATATGCGTCCGTACGCGGATCTCATTACAGAAATCAATACCATCCCCATCGGGCATAACCACATCCAGCAAAATGACCTCCGGCTTTCGGATAAAAAGCAGCTCCCGCGCTCCTGTCAGCGTGCGTGCGTTCAGGACCTCGTACCCATCGCGCGCCAGCGCACAATAATTGACTTCGTTGAGCTCTTCATTGCCCTCAACCAGTAAGACGCTTCTCATCATTCTCTTCTCCGGGATGGATGATCTTTCCGCAGGGCGGAGCGTCGGCGTCATTTTTCTGCGCCTTCTCGTATCCGCGCCGGATCGCCCTCAGTGCAATATTAATTGGAACAGAGAAACAGGAAAAAAAAGCGAACCTTGCCGGTATGCAAAGTTCAAGGAAATTGCTATTATCTAGCAAGCTTATCGCAGCACCTGTAGCATGTATCCTTCCCTGCGGGAAGAACGCAAAACCAAACTTGCCTCAGGCTTCAATTTCTTTTTCAACCGGGAAATCTGCGTCCAGAGCGCGTTGCCATCGTTGAACATCGGCTGTTTCCAGGCCGCCAAATACAACGTTTCGCCCGGAATCGTATCGCCTTCATTTTCCACCAGCAGACGCAGGATGGCGAACTCTTTCGGCTTGAGCAGCAAGTCCTCACCGTTAAGATAGCCCCGCATTGCAACCGTGTCCAGCGTCAGCGGCCCCAGCGTCAGCGTCTTTACCGGGACCTGCGCCACACCCATGCTCCGACGCGCGCAGTTCGTCGTATAATGCAGGGCGCCATGCTCCGCCGCCGCAGCGCTGCCCGCACCCGCGAAAGCATTTCTTCCAGTTTGTAAGGTTTAGTGATATAGTCGTCTCCGCCGGAATCCAGGCCGCGGATCCGATCTACATCCGCATCTTTCGAGGTAAGAAAAAGAATATGCGCGTCGGTAGTCTCGCGAATTTCGCCGCAAAAGTCGATACCGTCGCCGTCTGGCATAATCACGTCCAGCAAGATCACATCCGGCTTGCGGGCAGAAAGCAGTTTTCGTGCGTCAACCAGCGTACGCGCGGTCAGGACTTCATATCCTTCATATACCAGCATACGGCGGTTGATCTCATTGAGTTCTTCATTATCCTCAACTAATAAGATACTGCTCATCTCACTCATCTCTGAGCGTTGACGCTCTTTTTTATGGAAAAGATAAAGCCCGATCGTTTCCGTGCACGTTCACACTTCGTTCAATTTATAATTTGACCAAAAAACAGACAAAAAAAACGAGCCTTGCTAAAATGCAAGGTTCGTTTTGGTGAACACGATCGACAAGTCTACTCTGAGGCAGACCCGTTGTCAACCGCAAAAACTTTTTATGTGCGTTAGCGTAAATACATGCGCCGTGCTGAAATCCTATCCTTCTGTCATCTCAGCAACAGGCGTCAGCGCTGTGCTCCCGGCCCGCTTTTCAATCGGCAAAGTAAAAGTCACCGCTGTTCCCGCGCCGGGTTCACTCCGAACTTCAATCGTCCCGCCATGCGTGTCAATAATCTCTTTACAGACCGCGAGTCCGATGCCGTTTCCTTCCGCGCGGCCGCTCACGCCCCGCTCCAGCACCCTGGGCAAAAGATCCGGCGAGATTCCCATCCCGGTGTCGGCGACGGTTACCGCCACACAGGTTTCGCCGGCATTGGCGGATAAGAGGATACTGCCGTTTTCAGTATGCCTGTCCGCGTTTTGCAGCAGGTTAAACATCACCTGCGTCAACTCGGAAGCGCACCCGACGACCGGCGGCAGCGTTTCGGGCAGCGTTTCGATCAGCACGTTGTTTTTTCGTGCCAACAGAGGTGCGTACATGCTTGCACTCTGCGCAAGAATCTCCTTGAGTTGGATCGGAACTTTAGCTGTCACCCGGGTATTTTCTTTTGAAATATTCTGCATTTCCGCAACGATGGCGGCGACACGCTGCACCTCGTCGGCAATCCGGTCAAGGTCTTTGGCGGTCTGATCATCCACGCCCTTCCGCCGCAAATCTTTGGCGATCAGCTCCGTGTAGCCGGACAAAACGGCCAATGAGGTACGCGTTTCATGGGAAACCGTCGCCATCAGCTCATTTTTCAAAAGATTCAAACGGTCCAACGCGGCGTTTTGATTGGTCAGATTTTCTTCGCGTAGATGGGCTTCAAGGGCGGCTTGCTCCGCCTCAGTATTGTCCAGCGCCAGCAACAGGGCGTAACAAAACACAAAAAACACCATGCCAATTGGCGCGGTGAAATACATGCCCCATACCGGACCGAAGGAGGGCAGATTATGATTGTAGAAGAAGTCATTGATCCCAAACAGGAGAAGCACCAATAGCCCGATCAAGGCAAGCAGGCGCTGCACTTTCTTGCGCCCCGTTCCGATCACGAGACGAATCATCACATAGAAGCCGACTGCAAAGGAAGCCACGTCAAAGTACCCGATCAATCCGAAATATACTTCTCTGCCAAGCACGATGGTTGACAACATAAAGTATGCGCAAAAGAGATAGTAATACCGCATGAGCCGCCGATGTAAAAGTGTCGGAAAAAGCTTTTCGAACAGCATCATCAGCGTTCCAAAAGCGGCATAGTGGGCAAGATAGGTAATCCGCGAGGCAACCTGCCAATCATAGCCCGGAAAAAACAGCTGGATCAGCCTGTTCATGGCAAGAAGCGTCAGCATGCAGCAAACAGAGTAAATCAGCTCGATTTTGCGGCGGCGATTCACGATATACAATGCGAAATGGAAAAGGGCTGCGGTGAACAGACATCCCATGATGAAGGATGTTGTAAACACATCCGTTTGCAGCTTCCGTTGAATATTTTCATTGGACCCGAGGAAAAGCCTGGGCGATCGCTCGCCGCCGCGATCGTTGGAATTGTTCGTACGAACAAGGATATCCGCCTCTTCATCAACGACTGTAAAAGTATAAGCGGTATCGACCTGACGCAATATGCTTGTTTCGCTTGCCGTTCCGGGCGGTCCCTTCAGGTCCGCCTGCTGCCCGTTAATGAACAGCAACGTCAAATCGTCATCGATGTTCCATGAAATGCTATACGTTCGACCGGCTGGTAAAAGCAGCCGCAACCGGTACGTGGCGTATGGAACGAGGGAAAACTCACCGGGACGCGTCATTCCCGATTCGTCCGTTGTGCCAGCTGTAAAATCGTTAGGGGCATAACTTTCCCATTTCAGGGAATTTTCAATGCTCAGAATGCTTTTTTCGAAATCAAAATTGCGCAGATCAAGGGGAACGTCGATACTTGTAGCACTTGTCAGGCTCGCTGCGCTCACGATGCCCGGCAGCCGAACGATTTTTGCTTTCGGCAACGCAGCCATCCCCACCCCTGCAACACAAACAAGAAACAGGTAAAAGGTTACAGCTTTGATTCCTTTAATTCGACTCCTGGCGCCGCACATATTCTTTTTTGCACTTTCTGCGGTTTGCTCTGAATTCCAGGATGAATTGAACGGAAAGTT
>CALCQT010000134.1 GCA_937894825.1 uncultured Anaerolineaceae bacterium | reverse complement strand
GAGGCGGAGAGACCCTCAAAGATCATTTCAGGTCTGATATTCTCCAGAGAATAGGAATATGCAAATTATCTTACTCTGGAAAATATCAGACCCGAATTTCTGATTGAAGATGTCTCGACTCGCTTTGCTCGCTCGACATGACAAAATTTTTGTTACCTCTATCACAATTAATTGAGGAAGAAACTGTTATGAAAAAAAACGATCCCGCACGGTTCGAAATCAGATTCTCACCCGGGAACGGGGATTTATTCATTCGGAACACACTGTTCCCGCTGACGCTCAGCGAGGTGCGAATTTGGGGAAACGGACAATCAATCGCCGGTGAAATCTTCAGTGGGGATACGCCCGTGCAGATTTCACCCGCCACCCTATATGGCTGGCCGCTGCATGGAGAACTCCGGTTCAAAACCTCGCAACCATTCAGCCCGGAGTGCACAGCCGGTACAGATAACCTCAAAATTGAGATCGAAACCCATGAAATCGGACGGATCCTTTTCGGCAACGACCTTCCGCCGAATGAAATCCCCGCCCCCACGCATCCGAAGCGCCTCTTCGATTTTCTGCACAAAACGCTTAACTTCAGTTTCATTCTGGATGGGCAGGATACCCGGAACCGCAACAGTCAATTTCAGACCGGATTTATGTTGCATTGGCAGACCACGCCGGAAGCTCGCGGACAGTGGATGGACCCGGTCAGCGGTGAGATGAGGGAAGCGGCGGTGGCTCTGATTCACGATCTGCGCCCGGAGGTACTTAGTTTTCGCCGGGCAGCAAACGCGGATGAGGTCCTTCAGCAACGAGCCTATGAGAACTTTTTGCGGCTCTGTGCCCGGTTCGAAGCTTCCCCGCATATCCTCATCGACCTGCCGGATGTGGAGCCGGCGGCGCTTCCGGACCTCGTCCGGACCGCGATTGAAGCTGTTCCCGCAAAGGATTGGTGGCAGCCGCAGCGCAGCTGGCAAGTCCAGCTGCCCGGCAGCATCCCGTCAGACGCAACCAGACGCGATGAACTGATGACGCAACTTCGCTTGGCCGCGGAAAAAATCAAAACCGCCGATCCGGAGGGGAGTCTGATCCTGCCCGGCGCGGACCCGCGCACAGAAAAAGGCCGTTTATGGAACGAAGCACTGATGAAAACCTGCGGAGAATTGCTGGATCAGATCAGCATTCCGCACATTTTTCCCGGCATCCGCGGCTGGGACGAAGGAAACAAGCAGACGGCTTACGCGCTCGCATGTGGATTGCCGGATGAATTCGAAGCACTCGTCCGCAACCTTTCCATACAGATCAACGCACTTTCCGACGGTAAAACGATCCCATTGGCCATTTCGCCCTGGGCCTATTTCAAACAATCGGCCGCCAGTCCGGACCGCTATGATGCAGTCTATACGAAACAGGATGCGTTCTATTTTGCGGCTGTACTGAACCGCATCTTCCGCCAGTCCGACCGTATCGGCATTGCGAGCGCGGGATTTCTTTTCGATACCATGGGATTGATTGATTCAGCCGAGAACCGCTATTGGAAAAACGCGCCGTTTCACCTGTTTGAGATGATGAACGCACGGCAAAAAATCACCCTGAACCCGCAACCCTACAAAGAAAAAGAAATGCCGTCATTCACCTGGAACGGCATTCCCGGCATCGCAAATTCGCAAACCATCCCTTACGTGGACGTTCATGCCTCCCGCTCAGAAGATGGGAAAAAACTCTTCCTGCTGGTCATCAACCGCCATCCACGCAAACGGGCGCTGGTCCGTTTTGACTTCATGAATCTCGGACAGCTCCGTCCGGTTGCGGCCACCGTTCTGCGTGCCGGAAGGATTGACGCCGCGAATACAGTTGAGCGGCAGGAAGCCGTCTACCGCAAAGAAATCAAACTGCGGAACTATCGCACCATGGACCATGTCAATCTGGACATCGCGCCATCCGGCATTGCCGGGATGCTGTTGTCCGAATAACGACAATAGATGCCGCCCAGGTGAATGACCTGGGCGGCATCTATTTCTAAGTGTAATTCGACCGGTCCCGAACGCTTTCCCGGCAACCTCATTCCACAGGATAGTACGCATCCTCAAAGGAAATCCCCACGATATCCGCCGGGTTCAACGGCACTTTGAAGGCGTAAACCACCCGCACACGGTCCTCCATTCGGGCTCCGGTCCCTCCTTCCAGATGACCGCGCCAATCCAGCACCTGCCCGCTTTTCAGATGGATCCCCACCGAAGTACCGATCCCGTTTTGCAGCACTTCCTCTCCAACCGCTTTGTCGAACTCCAGCACACAGGACAACGGTGAAACCAGCACCCGCAGCAGCTTGCCATCCAGATAGTCCTCGTTTTCCAGCATCGTTTTGGCCTGTCCGCTGAACTGCAGCGGGATCGACAGCGCGTATCCTTCTGTGAAGAACTTTTCAGCCACGGACGGATCCACCGCCCCGTCGTCCAGACCCTTCACCTGCAGGGACAGCGGCTGACCGGACAGGTCGTCCGCGCTGATAATCCCCAGCAGGAAACGGGCGCTGTTCGCCGGAAGATTCCCATCTTCCAATGGGACCGGCTGCCACATACCGCCATCCAGGCCCAGTGCAACATCCAACTTCAAGTCTTTGACAGTTTCAGCTTTTTTCAGCGTCACATCCAACAGGATATTCACCACATTCTCATCACCGATGATCGCCACCACATCCATGCTTACGGCGTCATCATCCACCAGATTACCCGCTGCCGTATGCTCCAGCGCTGCCAACTGATCGAAATCCAGATAGGTGTAGCGGTCCGGCATCTCCTGTACAATCGGTTCGTCCAGAAAGAAATTCCGGAATAACTCATAACCGCCCAACGCATAGGCGGCAAAGCCTAAAATCAGCAAAACCAGCGCCCCAATCATCAAAGAAAATGCCGGACGCAGCGTGCGCTGTTTTCTTTGCCATTCCGGAATCGGATATGCAGGCATTTGCGCCGCCGCCAAGATTTTTTGCTCGCAGGCATCCGGCATGTGAACCGCATCCATCGCCTGCCTGTACTTGTTCTTATTCATCATCAAAATCCTCCCCCAATTTTTCTTTCAGCATCGCCCTGCCGCGCTGGAGCCGGGTCTGTACCGCCGTCTCACTGCAGGAAAGAATCCCTGCGATTTCCCGCACAGGATACCTTTCATAATAATAAAGATGGATCACCATCCGGTAATTGACCGGCAGTGACAACACAGCGTCCAGAACATCATTCCGCGAATCCATATCGGTCTCGGATGCCACGGCATCTTCCGGCAGAAAAAGCGTCCGCAGCCATCGTTTGCGCAGATGATCCTTGCTCTGGTTGATCGTCACCCGGATCAGCCAGGCTTTTGTCTGCTCCGCCGACGGGAACGATCCTGCGCGGTGAAACAGCTTGAGAAAAACTTCCTGTGAGATATCCTCTGCATCCGCACTGTTCCCGCTATACGACCAGGCGATCCGAAACACTGTATCCTTATGCAGCGCAAATTGCGCCTGAAATTCATCATTCGCCGACAAAATCGATTCATCCTTTCCTTATTTTTTTCGAAACGTTTCATATAGAAAACGAATGACGGTATCAAAATATCACAAAATTCGATCCGAATTATAAAAAAGACCATCTCCCGACCCCAAATTGCGGGTTTCTTGTATAAACAATCACGTGTATAATAAAAAGCCCACCCTGATTTTCGCTCCCCGCAGAGGGATTGCGAAACCATCGAATTGAGCACCCGATTTTGCAAAAAAAATCCGGCGCGTTGAGGAGGACAGTATGATCAAAAAATTCGATTTCAAAAAAGCAGCCCAGGAAAATCCCTTTCTGAACGCCAAACGCAGCGAACAGGCCATTGAACTGGCCATGCTGCAACGGGAATGTATCGAGCGCAATCTACCCGTGCTGATCATCATCGACGGCTGGGAATCCGCCGGTAAAGGTTATACCATTAGACAGCTGGTACGGGGACTGGATACGCGCCATTTCAAAGTCGACGTGTTCGAAGCAGAGGATTCAGAGGCTCCTCTGCACCCCAACAGCTGGCGCTTTTGGACGCGCATCCCGGCGAAAGGAGATTTTGCCATCTATGACCGGAGCTTCTATTACAGCCTCATGAACGACCTGGACCTCCGGGGCGAAAAACTAAAAACGCCGCTGAAACATTTTGAAAACGTCGAACAAATGCTGGCCGACGACGGGATGCTGATTCTGAAATTCTTCCTCAACATCACCGAAAAGACTCAGCGGGAACGAATCCAGGAACTGCTGAAAGACAAAAACCGCGATTTTCTGATCTCAAAAAACGACCGCCAACAGAACGCAAATTACACAAAATACAGCGACCTCTTTGCGGCACATGACGACCCCGGCCATCCCGCACCCGGATAAGACAGCAGGA
>CALCQT010000133.1 GCA_937894825.1 uncultured Anaerolineaceae bacterium | reverse complement strand
CCGTTGAATTGGCACTGCGCAAGTGCCCAAAAAGACAATAAACAAAGCCAATTCGGTTGCGGGAAAAGGGCGCTAACAGAAGATGGCTTTGCCGTTGCTTTTTGCCTTTACGCAAAACTATGCAAAATAGTGCGTAATATTTACAATAGGTCCATACAATGAATGTAATTTGATTGGAGGAAGTATGAATCAAACGGAAAAGAAACCGCTTGTTAATCGGGTCTGGTTCAGGATTTTTTTGTTTTTCCCGCTGTATACTCAGAAATCCTATGATTATGCCAAAACAACGAACGTTATCAGCGCAGTGCTGACGCATCCTCTGGTTACCCGGGTTGCGTGGACGCTGCCGCTGGCCAAATTGCTCTTACTTGCCGCCGCTCTGCTGCCCTTTCTGGTTCAAAATGGGCGTGATGTAGCCAAGCCGCTGCTGGTGTATTACGCCCTGATTTTGTTGATTGTGGGCATATTTCAAAATATGTCCCCCACAGACGAGTATGGTTTTGTATGGATCACGGGAAATACGGCGGTGATCCTGGCCGTGATGCTTTTTTGTCTGCTGGATCTCATCGGTGAACGCACCCGGATTCGGCATGAAAATCTGGACCGCAGCCGGTTATGGGTCGTGGTTCCGATGGCGCTGGCATTTCTCATGCCGTATGCGATTAACGAAGCCGGGCATATTCAGCCTTCTTTTACGACTCAGATCCTTGGCAATGAAGCCGGTGTAACGTACTGCATGATTACACCGGTGATTCTGGGCGTTTTGCTCATTTTTTCGAAAGAAGTCCATCGTCCGACACTGTCGATAATTGCTTTCGTCGGTTTATTGTTTGGTCTATTGAATATGAGCATCTGGTTTGGGTTTCAACCGGAGAATTGGTGGATGGGTGTGCTGCACTTACCCCTGTTGGTCCTATCGATTTTTGGATTGTGGCAATCCAGGCAGCCTGCAACGGCTTGAGCTTTCCGACAACGTCGTGATCGGCGGTTTATTCCAGCGGCAATCCAGACAACCTGCAACGGCTTGAGCTGTTTCCCGTATAGGTATCAGGTATCGTAGCGAGGTATGGAATCCTCGTGAATATCCTTGGCAGATTGAAATAGAGAACGTTGAGAGGAATTTGGGCCCCTTTTTGCAGCGTTCCTTGATGTATTTTCTTGAATGCGGAACTGACTCGCAAATGGATCCTTCAAGCAGAAGTTTTCATTGAACGAAGTATATTCGCGGGAGCGTGATTTTTGAACAAAATTATCGAAGTAAACGGGCTTCGCAAGTCTTACGGCAATGTCCAGGCTGTGAAGGGCATTGATTTTTATGTGGAAGCCGGAAAAGTGTTTGCTTTTCTTGGTCCGAATGGCGCCGGAAAATCGACCACGATTGATATTATTTGCACATTTCTGCAGCAGGATGCGGGAAATGTGGTCGTGGACGGGCATGTGTTGGGTCGCGATGACGATGCGATTCGGTCCATCATTGGCGTTGTTTTTCAGGATAATTTACTGGATTCCCTGTTGACGGTTGAGGAAAACCTGCGCTTGCGCGGCGGATTCTATGGGTTGAGAGGGGATAAACTGACAGACGCTTTGAATGCAGCCGTTGAAGCGACCGGGACGCGGGATATTTTGAAGCGCCCGTATGAAAAATTATCCGGCGGACAGCGGCGGCGCTGTGATATTGCGCGGGCACTGATCCATACGCCGAAAATCCTGTTCCTGGATGAGCCGACCACCGGGCTTGATCCGCAGACACGAAAAAATGTATGGGAAACGATTCTGGATCTCCAACGGAAGACGCAGATGACGGTGTTTTTGACCACGCATTATATGGAAGAGGCTGCCGGAGCGGATTATGTGATCATAATCGACGACGGGAAAATCGCCGCGAAAGGGACACCCTCCTGGTTGAAGGAAACGTATGCCACGGATAAGCTTTCCCTTGTTCCTGCGAATACAGAGGAACTGGCCGGGATATTGACACAGGATAGGATTGAATACAGCCGGGTTGCCGAACGGCTGATCATTCAGGTTCCGGCTACGTTGGATGCACTTCCGCTGCTGGATAAGTATCGCTCACACCTTTCCGGTTTTGAGGTTGTCAGCGGGACGATGGATGACGCGTTCATCGCGATCACCGGAAAGGAGATTCGGGAATGATCGGCTTCGCGAAACGGAATTTGAAACTCTTTTTCAGAGACAAAACAGCAGTGTTCTTTTCTCTGCTGGCGGTTTTTATCATCATTGGCTTGTACGCGTTGTTTCTGGGTGATGTCTGGAGTGAGAATTATAAAGATGCCCCGGGTGTCCGCTTTTTGATGGACAGTTGGATCATGTCGGGCCTGCTGGCGGTCACGTCGGTCACGACAACGCTGGGCGCTTTCGGCGTTATGGTTGATGACAAGACCAAGAAGATCTCAAAAGATTTTATTTCTTCCCCTTTAAAGCGCAGCAGTATTACGGGCGGCTACATCCTGGCCGCATTTTTAATTGGAATTATTATGTCTGTGGTTACCCTGATCCTGGCTGAGATTTATATCGTGGCCTATGGCGGGCAGTTGCTGACTCCGATGCAACTGCTGCAGGTGCTTGGGTTGATTGTGTTGTCGACGTTTATGAATACCGCACTGGGTTTCTTCCTGGTGAGCTTTTTTGACAGCGCTTCCGCGTTTTCTACTGCAAGTTCGATTTTAGGTACCTTGATTGGTTTTCTGACCGGTATTTATTTACCGGTCGGGCAATTGACCGAGCCGGTGCAGTATGTGATTAAAGTCTTCCCGGTTTCACATTCGGCACTCTTGCTGCGGCGGGGAATGA
>CALCQT010000132.1 GCA_937894825.1 uncultured Anaerolineaceae bacterium | reverse complement strand
TGTCTGGCAGAAATAATTGTTAACAAAAGAGAGCGGGGATTGACCTTTCTGAAAGGTCAATCCCCGCTCTCTTTTGTATTTCTATTGGACGT
The DNA here is from genome assembly GCA_937894825.1 of uncultured Anaerolineaceae bacterium. Lineage (GTDB taxonomy): Bacteria > Chloroflexota > Anaerolineae > Anaerolineales > Anaerolineaceae > Flexilinea. The sequence goes on along the minus strand of CALCQT010000132.1, from coordinate 4,781 downwards.
CGATGATCTTAAATTTGATTTTGCCGTTCGGTGTTTCGGCGGTGACGACCGCGCCCTTCCGTTTCTGATAGAGGGCGGAGCCGATCGGCGATTGGAATGAGATTTTCCCATTCAGCGGGTCGGCTTCCTGTGAACCGACAATCATGTATTCTTCCGGCTCAAAATCGTCTTCCTGGATGGTCACGGTGGAGCCGATATTGACCACGCCCTGTTCCCGCTTCATTTCATCAATGATTTTGCCATTGGCCAGCAAAGTCTCCAGCTCTATGATGCGCCCTTCAACGAAAGACTGATCTTCTTTTGCGGCGGTGTAATCCGCGTTTTCAGATAAATCCCCCTGTTCGATGGCCAGACGCAGGCGCTTGGCGATTTCCTGTCGCTTGGGACCTTTCAAATTGACGAGCTCTTCCTGTAATTTGGCGGCGCCCTCGGCGGTTAAATAAGTTGTATCTGACATAATCTCGTTCTCCTTATGGCAAGAAGGATGCCTCAAAAAGTTTATTGTATTGTTCAGTCGCGTACCGGTCCGTCATTCCGGCGATATAATCGCAAATGGCGGTCTCTCGTCCTCGCTCTTCGATTGTCTGTCGAATGTGGACAGGCAACAGATTGGGTTCTTTGCGAAAGGCTTCAAACAATCTTGTGATGATCATTTCAGCCTTGGTGCTCATCCGGACGACCCGGTAGTGGCGATACAGGTTATGAAAGAGAAAATCCTTCAGTTCCCGGTTCTGGGAGAGCCACAGATTGCTGTTGCTGACAACATTATACGGTAAGCGCTGTAACTCGTCCACTGTTTGCACCCGGGCGGAGGCGATTTTCTCCTGCGTGGTATAAAAGATATCGCTCACCTCAAGGTTGGTCAGATGACGGATGAAGCGATGACGGTCCAGGTCTGAGAGGTTCGGCCCGATCCAGCGCAGTTCTTCGCTGAGCAGCTTCCAGATCAGCAGATCTTCCATCATATCGTGCCTGATCATGCCGGAGCGCAGCCCGTCGTCCAGATCATGGCAGGTATAAGCGATCTCATCAGCGACGTTGGCGATCTGTGCTTCCAGATGCCCGCGCAGATCCGGGTTGTATTCGGATGCGTCCTTCAGATCATATTCCGTCTCGTGTTTTGCGATGCCTTCCAACGTCTCATAGCAGAGATTCAGTCCGTCAAAATTCGCATAGCGCTTCTCCAGCTGTGTCACGATGCGCAGTGTGTGGTGATTGTGGTTGAATGAGCCGTGGTCGGTCATCAGTTTTGCCAGGGTGGACTCTCCGGAGTGTCCGAAAGGCGGATGACCCAGGTCATGAGCGAGACAGATGGCTTCGGTCAGGTCCTCGTTCCCTCCCAGCGCGCGGGCCAATGTGCGCCCGATCTGGGCCACTTCCAGCGTATGTGTCAACCGGGTGCGGTAATAATCGCCCTCGTCAGTGATAAATACCTGCGTTTTATATTCCAGGCGGCGGAAGGAGGTGGTATGGATGACACGGTCCTTATCGCGCTGGAAACAGGTGCGGTAATCATGTTCCTGCTCAGGATAATGGCGTCCTTTGCTGGTGTTGGAGCGGATCCCGAACGGCGCGATCTGGTATTCTTCAACACGGAAATTATTCATGGGAGAGGCGTAATTCATTTTCTTTCCTTTTCCGATCTTAGTAAAATTCTGGCTCGAGTGCCAAAAGTCAAATCCGACGAACACCCTTGTCGGGGCGATCATCCCCGCCAGGGTGCTACGCGAGGCGCATCCGATTCTTGTGTAAAATTGAAACCCGCCATTCTGCTCATTGCTGTACACGATTGTGCCTTGCGCTTCGCGACGGCACAACGGGCGATCAACCCCGCCAGGGCGCTTCGCGGTGATCGCCCCTACGTGCGAGATCGTTAATAAACGAAAGTATGAATTTCGTATAGACGGTTATTCCTGCAGAGACAACATTACTTTTCAGCGACCAGCAAAGTGCCCGGATTCTCGCCCATCAAAGCCCGTTCCAGATTCCCGGGGTTTTCCCCGGAGAAAATTGCCGCAGATTGAATGGTTCCTGCGTGGATCAATCCGGCTGCCAGGCGAGCCTTTTCGCGCATTCCACCGGTCACATCGGTGAAAACGGATCCCTGCAGGTACTCGGCGTCTCCCAACGCAGCGACGCCCATGCGGCTGATCAGTTTGGTTCGTTCCGGGAAGTCCTGCCAGATGCCTTCTTCCAGTCCGGCCAGCAGCAACCGCGCCGGTTCTCCCAACCGGTTGGCGAGCCTACCGGCCAGTCCCGTGAAGAGTTCCTCTGTCGAAAGAATTGTCCCGCCGATTTGCGTGTCGAAAACCGTGTCGCCATAAATGACCGGGATCAGCCCCTGATCCAACGCGGTTCGGATCGATGCGGTCTCCCAGAATTCAATTGTACCTTTCCGGGCACGGATCGAACCGAGCGGCGTGAAGGTCAGACAGGGCAGCCCGCAGGCGCGGAACTGATCCACCACGATTTGATTCAGCGCGCTGGCCTCATGGTGCACTTCGGCGAATCCGGCCCATTCGGTCCGGCTCTGTACACCGTCCCGAGTATGGTATTTTTTGGCGGGAAAATGGCCGAAGGATCCGGATCCATGCCCCAGTACCAGGCAAAGATCCGGCTGTTGGCTGAGGGCATTCTTCACCTCCAGTGCCAGTCTTTGAATGACCGATTCCCGGGCCTGGTGCGCTACCTTTTTATCGGTGATCAGCGATCCGCCAAGCTTTAAAAAAGTAATCATCGGATGATCCTCGCTCCTGCCTTCTCCAGCGCGTTGTGAATTCGCAGCGTATCGGGGGCAGTCTCAGCCAACGCGAGGAGATTTCCTCCACGGCCGGCGCCGGTCAATTTCGCTCCGATGGCGCCGTTTTGGAGCGCCACCGCCGCCAGATCATCCAGTTTTTCGTTGGAGACAGTCATCTTCTGCAGCAGGCGGTGATTTTCGTTCATCAGCGCGCCCGTTGCAAACAGGTCGCCATTTTCCAGCGCAGTCCTGGCTTTCCGGACAAGTTGCCCGATCTCGCGGATGACAGGTGCAAATTGATGATAGCTCGCCCGCACGTCCGCGACGACTTCGGAGGTGACGCTTTTCAATCCGGAGTCCGCCACAATCAGCCGCAATCGGTCGGGCAGATGGATGGGCTCGAACCCTTTGCCTTTGCGGAAGAAAAGCGGTTTGCCGAAGCTGATGGTGGTGTTGTCCAGACCGGAAGGCATGCCGTGATAACATTTCTCAATCTCAAAAGCCAGTTCGGATGTTTTCTCATCCGAAAGCTCCAATCCATAAGCGGCCGCAAACGCGCGGATGATGGCCACGGAAGCGGCTGCGCCTGAACCGAGCCCGGACGCGATTGGAATGGCGGATTGGATCTCCAGAATACAATCCGGCAGGACCGGGATGGAAAACGCTTCCTGGATCAGCCGGATCAGTTTTTTCAGTGGATTGGATTCCGAAAGGTCCGAAAAAGCCGCGTCCAATTCGGCGGATTCAGAAACGATGCGAAATTCCTGCGCAGTGTCATCGGTTGGGAAAGGCAGGAGTCTTGCGCTGGTTTGGATCTCCCACAGCGGGATCGCGATGCCGGGCTCCCCATAAACGACGGCGTGTTCCCCGAACAGGATGGTTTTTGCCGGGGCGACACCGCTTGCGCCGATCCGGACAGCGGGCAGGGGGATTTCTTTTGAAAGGACAGGATTCACTATCATAACAAATACATCACAATCACAACGACAATGCCATAAAGCAGGATGGCGAGCTGCAGTGGGCGGTCTGAAAAAAGAACTTCTTCCGGCGCCCCGCCGGCATGCTTAATTTGAATCAGGTAATGGTAACGAAAGATGCCGTAAACCACAAATGGGATGGTCAACATCATGGCGTGGTTGTCCGGCAGCGTAGGGCCTGAAAAGGTATAAAGCGTGTAGCCGAATATGGTCACACTGGAGACGATGGTAATCAATTGGTCTAATAGTGGGAGGCTGTAGCCTTCCAACACCGGACGGCTGAGGGTTTCTTTCTCATCCTTTTCGACCAGCATGGCCAGTTCCGCCCGCCGTTTTCCGAATCCCAGATAGAGGGCCAGCATGAAAGTGACCACATAAATCCAGGGGGAGAAAACCTTCACTTGCACCAGTGTGATCCCCGCCACGACACGCAGCAAAAACAGCACGCCGATCGTCATGACGTCGATGATGGGCAGATGTTTGAGTTTCAGTGAGTAAATGAGATTGATGGCGGCGACAGCCAGGGTGATCAGGAAGAAATGCCAATTCAGCAGCAAAGCCGCCGCCCATGCGGTCAAAATCAGCAGTGCGGCATAGATCCAGGCGTTGCGAAGCGAGATCTCACCGGAGGCAATGGGGCGCAACCGCTTACGCGGGTGCTGCCGGTCGGATGCGACGTCCAGGATGTCGTTGATCACATAAAGACCACTGGAGAGGAGACAGAACACAGCCAGTCCGGCCAGCGTTTTGCCGGCGGCCGGCAGATTAAACAGTTGTCCGTCGAAAATCAGCGGCGCCAGCAGGAAGCCATTTTTTGGCCATTGCCGGACCCGAAGGACGCGAAAATACGGATGCTTTCTCATAAGACCTATATTATAATCGTAGCAAACTTGCAAAAGGTATCGTTGTTTGGGAAATTGCAATCTATGTCAAAAACGAGATTGGACCTGCGAATGCAGGAACAGGGGCTGGTGGAGAGCCGATCGCTGGCTCAAAAATTGATCATGGCGGGACAGGTGCGGGTGAACGGGCAAATTATCACCGAACCGGGCACACAGGTGGAC
>CALCQT010000131.1 GCA_937894825.1 uncultured Anaerolineaceae bacterium | reverse complement strand
AGCAACAAGCGGTATTCCAAGGCGGAAGGAAAGATCTCGCTGCCGTCTTTTTTTACCACGCCGCTGGCTGTGTCAACTTGAAGCCCGTGAATTTCGAAAATCGCCTGAGAACGTCCGCTTTTGCGCAGGGCCGTGCCGATCCGCGCGATCAGCTCACGCGGACGAAAGGGCTTGATGATATAGTCGTCTGCCCCCATGTTCAGCCCGGTGACGACGCTCGCCTCATCGTCAGATGCCGTCAGAAAGAGGACGGGAATGTCCTGCGTCTCTTTGATTTCTGTGAAAACCGCAAAACCATTGCCGTCAGGTAAGGAGATATCGACCAACGCCAGGTCAAATTTATTCCCGGCAAGCATAGCAATGGCTTCGCCCCGTGTGGAAGCATGGCTGACCGTAAATCCCTGCGCCTGAAGCAAAAGCGCAAGATTTTTGGCGATTGTTCGATCATCCTCAACCAGAAATATGTGTGTCATAGTTAGTGTTCTGCTTCACATCAGCAGCTCATTGATCGCTTCCGGTATCGAGTTCAGGATATCGCTCGCCATGGTGGAATAGGGATTCCCGAGGAAAGCCTGTGCATTCAGGCCGGCCATGCCATGGAGCCAGACGCCCAAACAGGCCGCATCAAACGCGCTCAAATCGCTCTGTGCCAGCAGCCCGGCAATCACACCGGCCAGAATGTCGCCGCTGCCGGCCTTTGCCAGCGCCGAAGAAGCGATCGGCAAAACCGCGCTGCATCCATCTGCAGCCGCAACCACGGTATTGGCGCCTTTGAGAACCACTGTTTTTTTCCAGGAAACGGCAAATTTTTCAGCGATAACCAGCCGGTTGGCCTGAATATCCTCAATGGAATAACCGGTCAACCGGGCCATTTCCCCGGGATGCGACGTCAGAACACAATTTTCGCTGATTTGACTGAACCAGTTCGGGTTTTCGGCCATCAGACTCAGACCATCGGCATCAATCACCATCGCATTTTTTAAATAAGGTGTTATCGTCCCAAGTTCTTCAAGCAATCTTCTTACAAAAGCGGAGGATTCCCCCGTCAGACCGATTCCGGGACCAATAAGAACTGCGCCGTTGCGATGACTGGTCTCGATCAATTGCGCAATCGCCTTTTCAATCGCTTTCCCATTCGAAAAATCGACCACAGTCCAGGTCGCTTCAGGGAAAGGACCCGCGGAAAGATTTCGAACGACCGCCGGCGTAAACATTTTCACCAAACCGCAGCCGATCCGATAGGCAGCCAATCCGGCCAGGACAGGCGCGCCAATGTACCCTTCCGAACCGCCAAAAATGGACACGGTTCCGAAGGTTCCTTTGTGTCCCTCCGGTTTTCTTGCCGGCAGCAGCGATTTCATCATGGCCTGGTCCAACAAGGAACGCATAATTTCTGAATAGACGGCAAGGTTCTTCGGTAAATTTAATGAAACCAGCGAGAGCGTGCCGGTATATTGACTGGAGGGATGTAAAATTTCACCCATTTTCACCGCTTCGATGCAGATCGTCCGATCAGCCTGCAGACAGAAAGGGTCCGCGGCCCCGCTGTCACAGTCGATGCCGGACGGACAATCAACGGCAATGCAGTAGGGCAGCTGTGGGATTGATAAAATATGCGAAAAAACCTTTGTGAAATCGGGACGCAAAGGAAGCTGGCAACCAATACCAAGAACACCATCCAGCAAAATCTCCGATTTCTCAATCCAGGCGTCCAACTGTTTAAAGTTCGAATCGATAGCGTACGTGGTGTAAATTCCGCCTGATTTTTGAAATTCGGTCAGAATTTCCTGATTTTCATCGGAAATGGTACTGACCAGCCAGGCAGTTACCTGCCAGTCTTGCTCAGCCAGTTCCGTCAGCGCAATCAGCGCGTCGCCGCCATTATTGCCCGAACCGATCAATCCGCAAATGCTCTTTTTCTCCGACCGTTCCGCACGGATAATTTCCTCAGCGATGCCCACCCCGGCCGTCCGCATCATTTGTTCATAAGAAATGCCGCACGCAAAAGCCTCTTTTTCGATCTGGCGCATCTGTGCAACGGTAACGAGTCTCATTTCTTCTCCTTTTCAATCGGAAATTCCGAAATCCGGTTACGGATTCGGAAACAAGTCAAATAGATGAAGCAAATTTTTCAAAAAAGTCAAAATCAAACAGATAAATTCTTGCACCAAAGCACAAAAATCACCTGGGAGCGAATGATTTTGGTTTTATTCTACTGCCTTTGCGGTTAAAATCAATACGAAATGAAAGATGACAGCCATTCAAACCTCAATGAAGAAGTGATGAGCCGCATACAATCGCATGCTTGGGAAAACCCGGAAGAGAATCCTTCCATTCCAGATTTTCCGCAGGATAAGGGACAGCTTTCACGCCATGAGATGAGCTACCTCTATCTGTCCGTCTTTACCGGCGGGCTTTGCTCCATGGCGGTAGAGATGACGGCCTCACGGCAGTTGTCTAACATTTTCAGCGCGGCCAACCTGGTCTGGGCCTGCGTCATCGGGTCTATTCTGGTCTATCTCGCGATCGGGAACTGGCTGGGAGGAAAACTGGCGGACCGCGTCCCGGGAATCCGGCCATTCACACGCCTGCTTCTGCTTTGCGGTGCGCTGATCTGCTGCATCCCGATCGTCTCCAAGCCTTTTTTGTCCCAAGGCGGAATTGCATTGGAGGCCTTTCAGATTCACCGGGTCATTGGATTTTTTTTGATCACACTGGCGCTCTTGCTGATCCCGATGACAGCGCTCGGGATGATCACGCCTTTCGGCCTGGCGTTGCTTACCAACCGGTTGGCTGATCGCGGCAGTATCAGCGGGAAGGTACTGGCCATCTCCAGATCGGAAGAGCACACGTCTGAACTCCAGTCACATGTCA
>CALCQT010000130.1 GCA_937894825.1 uncultured Anaerolineaceae bacterium | reverse complement strand
TTTTTTTTGCTTTTCCTGAGTTTTGCGGTCCGGGGTTTGCGTTGCAGGAAGAAAAACATCAGGCGATGCTGCGAGGAGGTGTTCTGCGGAAAGTGGGTACAAAAGAAGAGGTTGATCTTTTAGCAGCTATGTTTGAAGCCAGCGCTTTTCAGGTGAATGCCTTGATTCAGGAAGTGATTGAACCGGGAAAAGAATCCGGCGCAACCTTTGACGATTTGTGGAAATTTTCGCTTGCCAATTACCATTCGGGGAGTGGCTGCCTTCGAAATGCGCTTTGGTCCGTGACCCGATTAGGGTACCCGTTGACCTGGGAAAATGTAAAAAATCAGTTGAACGGAATCTGCCGCGGGGCAAACGATTATGTTAATCGCGTGTATGCTTACGGAAATGATCCCTATATGAAGCAAAAATAAGCGTTATTCAAAAAAACGATCCCTTGCTTTATTTCAAACAAGGGATCGCCGGAAATGGATCGAAACAGTGGTTTATTTTGAAGATTTGGATTTCGAAAGAATATCAAAAGCGACGGCCAGAATAACCACCAGACCTTTGACGATCTGCTGTGCATCGGATGAAACGCCCAGCAGGGACATACCGTTATTCAAAATCCCCATAATCAGACCGCCCACCAGTGCGCCCATAATGGTTCCGATGCCGCCGGAAGCAGAAGCGCCGCCCAAATAACAGGAGGCGATGGCGTCCATTTCGAAGCTTTGTCCGGCCAGCGGACTGGCAGAATTCAAGCGGGCGGAAAATACAATTCCAGCTACCGCGCTCATAATGGCCATATTGATAAAAATACCGTATTTTACATTTCGGATATTGATACCGGATAGTTCAGCTGCCCTGGCGTTTCCGCCCAGTGCATAGATATAACGTCCGATGGTTGTGTTATTTAGAATAAATGTATAGAAAAGGGCCAGCACACCGACGATAACTAAGACGAAAGGAATCCCTTTGTACAATGCCAACCGTGAGGCGACCAAAAGAATGGCGGCGGAGATCAGAAATACGCGCAGCAGGATCGCGGGTATCCCGGGCGCCTGGAAGCCATATTTGAGTTTTTGTTTTCGGGCATTCAGTTGACCATAAAGGACCAACAAACACAGGATGACGGCTATCACGATCGTTGTGATATTCATATTGCTTTCAATACCGAAAATATTGCTGACAATATCCGGAATATAGCCGGAAGAAATTTGCACATAGGATGATGGCAGCGGCGCCAGGGTTTTCCCTTGCAGCAGTACCAACGTCAGGCCGCGGAAGATCAGCATGCCGCCCAGCGTAGCGATGAATGGCGGCAGATTCACAATCGCGATCCAAAAACCCTGCCAGATGCCAATGACCACCCCGCACAAGATACAGACGATCAGCGTTAGCCACACCGGTTGTCCCCAGCGATACATCATGATTCCGGCAACCGCACCGATCACTGCGACTACCGAACCGACTGAGAGGTCGATTGTACCGATCAGGATCGGGAGGAGCATACCGATCGCCAGGACCAGGACATACCCGTTCTGCATGATGATGTTGTACACATTCATGGGTTTGCCGAATTTTCCGCCGGTGGATGTATAGAAGAAAACCACCAGGACGACCATCGCGATGATCATCATGTACTGACGGATGCTTGCCCGAAATGATTTACTGAATTGTTGCATGTTCTGCCCTCTTTCTGGTGTCAGTGAGTATTTTTTCCATGATAATTTCCTGGGAAAGTTCGTCTCCCGATAGTTCAGCGATGATACGACCTTCATTCAGCACGAAAATACGGTCACACATACCCAAAAGCTCAGGCATTTCGGATGAAACAAAAATAACCGCTTTTCCTTCATTTACCAATTCGTTCATGAAGGTGTAAATTTCATATTTTGAACCGACGTCAATGCCTCTGGTGGGTTCATCCAGAATTAATACATCCGGATTAGAAAATAATCCCCGGCTCAACATCACTTTCTGCTGATTGCCACCGGAAAGTGTCCCGGCTGTTTGCAGGATGCCGGTAGAGCGGATGGCGAGTTTTTCCCGGTATTCTTCAGCGACTTTGATTTCTTCGTTATGGTTAACGACATTACGCTTGCTGATGCTCTGCAGGTTCGCGATCGTGATGTTGTGGCGAATGTCGTCAATGGCGTTTAGCCCAGCGCCTTTTCGATCTTCGGTCAGATACATGACCCCTTTCCGGATCGCATCCGCGACGTCATTGAGTTGGACTTCTTTTCCGTCCTTGAAGATTTGTCCGGTAATATTCTTCCCATACGCTTTCCCGAAGACGCTCATCGCCAATTCTGTTCGGCCCGATCCCATTAATCCGGCAAAACCAATGATTTCACCCTTTCGAACATCGAAATTAGCATCCTGAATAACGCGTTTTCCTTCATAAAGCGGGTGCTCAACATTCCAATTCCGGACCTCGAAACAGATCTCACCGGGGTTCGATTCACGACTGGGGTAACGATCGGTCATTTCCCGTCCGACCATGCCTTTGATAATCCGATCCTGGGTAAATTCATCAATGCCCCTGTATAACGTTTCGATCGTCGCGCCATCGCGGATGATCGTAATCGCATCGGCAATTTGTTCTACCTCATTAAGCTTATGAGAGATGATGATACAGGTCACGCCCTTTTCTTTCATGCCGCGAACCAGATCCAACAGATGTGCACTGTCCTGATCATTTAATGAGGCAGTTGGTTCATCAAGAATCAGCAGCCGGACGTTTTTTGCCATTGCCTTCGCGATTTCAACCATCTGCTGTTTTCCAACACCGATATCTTTGATTAATGTTTCCGGATTTTCATCCAACCCGACTTTGTTCAGCATTTCTGTGGCGCGATTATGACATTCGTTCCAGTCGATGACGTGTAGCGGACCGAGTTTGCTCGCGGTTTCGTTTCCGAGGAACATGTTTTCTGCGATTGAGAGGTAAGGGATCAGTCCTAATTCCTGATGGATGATAACGATACCGAGCTTTTCACTATCTCTCAGGTTAAAAAATTTGCATTCCTGTCCATCAAAAATAATTTGTCCATCGTAGCTGCCATACGCGTACCAACCGCTTAATACATTCATCAACGTCGATTTCCCGGCGCCATTCTCACCGACCAGTGCATGTACCTCGCCTTCTTTTACTTTAAAGCTGACGTTGTCCAGTGCGCGGACACCGGGAAATTCTTTTGTTATGGATTGCATCTCAAGAAGAATGTTCTCCATTAAGGGTTTCTCCTTCCATTGTGGTGGTCTGACTCAAGAGCAAACCACCACGATTTGATTTCACTGGGTTGAAATAGCTATTGCAAATTTGGGTGGATCCTGTAATTTGGATTGATCTGCAACCAATATTTCAACACATGAAAACAAGTATTGTATGTGATCAGCGATTCGATAATTCCAATTTCTGACAGGCGATCCTGATTTGGTAAGGCAGTATGATTCAATTTGAAATTGCCTTCATACTGCCTTAAGTCAGTCTGATTTGTTACGGAAAATCGCTTATTTCACAACGAGCTGATCTTCGGTGTAGTAACCGGAGTCGATCAGGAGTTCTTTGTAGTTGTTGATGTCAGCGAAGACCGGGTCGTTCAGGTAAGACGGAACAACTTTGACGCCGTTGTCATAATCTTCGGTGTTGTTGACTTCAACTTCTTCACCGGCCAGGATCTGACCGACCATTTCAACGGTCTTGGTCGCCAGGGTGCGGGTATCTTTGAAGATGGACATTGACTGCTTTCCGAGGATAATGTTGATGGTGTTCGGGATGTCGCAGTCCTGTCCGGTCAGAATCGGCCAGTTTTCTTCGGTGAAACCGGCAGCGGTCAGTGAATTGGCGATGCCCAGTGCGAGGGAGTCGTTCGGGGAAAGAACGATGTCCAGCGGTGTGCCGTCGGCATAGTAGCCATTGATCAGGTTGTCCATCCGGGCCTGGGCGTCATCCGTGCCCCAGCCGAGAATCGCAACAGTTTCGAAAGCGATCTGTCCGGAAGGATTGACCAGTTTACCGGCATCGATGTACGGCTGCAGAACGTCGATCGCGCCCTGGTAGAACAGGTGAGCGTTGTTGTCGTCCGGTGAACCGCCGAAATATTCAATGTTGAACGGGCCTTCCGCGTTTTCAAGATCCAAAGCTTCCACGATGAAATCACCCTGGAATTTACCGACCCGATAGTTGTCGAAGGATGTGTAGTAATCGACGTATTCGGTACCGGTGATCAGACGGTCATAAGCGATGACCGGGATGCCATTTTCAGAAGCGGTCTTCAGAACATCACCCAACGCGCCGCCATCGATCGAAGCGATGACCAGAACTTTCACTTCGCTCAGAATCATGTTTTCGATCTGGGAGATCTGCAGAGCGACGTCATTGTTGGCGTATTCAAGAATAACTTCATAGCCCGCTTCTTCCAACTGGGCCTTCATGTTTTGTCCGTCCTGGTTCCAGCGTTGGAGGCTGTTGGTGGGCATTGCAACGCCGACTAATTCACCTGCGGCGAATGCGGGGACGGCAGAAATGAGTACTGCCAAAACAAACAAAACAACTATTAACTTTTTCATTTATACATCTCCTTTGTTTGTTGTTACATCGATGTTTTGATGTAATTTTTCTTTTTAGAATCCTTCAAATATTTGTCAATTTTAACATTGTTCCAGCTGCGCATTTTTCAAACGATTTCGCTCAAAAAACGTAAAAAAGCTTTTTCCTCGTTAACGATTGTTAAAAATTGTCTCCTGTTGGCTTTTTCGCTTGGGTAATATGAGGAAAATCTTGTTTTTTCATGACTTTTTTCCGGCTATTCTGTCTGTTTTCCTCAGCGATCAATTCCTGTCATAATGCAGCCAGTCTGACGAAAGACTCCCGTAAATCCTGATAAAGCTGCCGGTAGAGCGGATAAGCGCGGTCATAATATGCAGCGTTGGCCTCAAGCGGATGCTGGATCACGTCGCCGTGAATCAGCGCTTCGCAGGCTTCAGGAACGGAACCGAAGACACCGGTTCCCACACCGGCCAGGATCGCTGCGCCCAGCGCAGGCCCCTCCTTTGTATCCACGGTTTTCACCGGACAGTGGAAATTATCCGCCAGCATCTGCCGCCATAGCGGACTGCGTCCGCCGCCGCCGGTAACCATCATTTCTTTCAGTTCAACATCCATTTCCCGCAGGATGCTGATGCTGTCCCGCAGTGAATAACTGACGCCTTCCATCACGGCCCGGATCAGATGCGGGCGCTGATGAACACCGGACAAGCCGAAGAAAACACCCCGGCAGTTCGGGTCCAGATGCGGTGTCCGTTCGCCGTTCAGATAGGGCAGATAGATCAGGCGGTCAGCGCCGGGAGCGATTTTTTCAGCCTCGGCGCCCATCACAACGTAGGGATCCACACCCTGTCTCCGGGCTTCTTCCATTTCAGGCGTGCAGGCTGTATCGCGCAGCCATCTCAGCGAGAGACCGGCTGCCTGGTGGACACCCATCACGTGCCACGCGCCGGGTACGGCGCAGCAGAACGTGTGGACCCTGCCTTTGGGATCGATGGAGATTTTTGAAGAATGTGCATACACAACCCCCGATGAGCCGATGGTGGTAAACGCCAGCCCATCGCGCACCGCACCCGTTCCGACGGCTGCGGCCGCGTTGTCTCCCGCGCCGCCAACCACCGGTGTGCCGGCTTTGAGTCCGGTTTCGGCTGCTGCTTTGGCGGTCAGAGCGCCGGTAATTTCAGGCGATTCATAGACTTTTCCGAGCAAAGCGCTGTCGATCGACAGCTTGTCAAGCACTTCATCCGACCAGCGGCGGTTGGGAACGTCCAACAACTGCATGCCGGAGGCATCGGATACTTCCGTGGCGAATTCGCCGGTCAGGCGGTAACGGACAAAATCTTTCGGCAGCAGGATGTGAGCGCATTTTTCATAAATTTCCGGTTCGTTGTTGCGCACCCATAAAATTTTCGAGGCGGTGAATCCGGTCAGAGCCGGATTCGCCGTGATCGCGATGAGCCGTTCCGCACCGACAAGGTCGGTGATCTGTTCACACTCTTTTGCCGTTCGTTGGTCGGACCAGATGATCGAACGCCGGAGGACATTCCCCGCTTTATCCAGCATCACCAGTCCGTGCATCTGGCCGGAGATACCGACGCCTTTGATTTCAGCGGCATCGACGCCGCTCTGGGAGATCGCAGCCGAGATGCTGGTCTTGGCAGCATGCCACCAGTCCTCCGGTTCCTGCTCAGACCAGCCGTTGCGTTCCTGATACAGGGGATACTCGACGGTAACTGAGCCGTGGACTTTGCCGGTTTCGTCAAAGAGGACAGTTTTTGTCCCTGAGGTTCCGAGATCTACTCCGATGAGATAAGCCATACGATTATCCGAACATTACCTGATTGATGATACTTTCGAGGTATTCCTGCCGGCCGCTCGTGTTGGTCTTCACATCACCCATTTCAAGCGCATATTGTTCAAGTTCCTGAATGGTGACGGCGCCGTCGACGATGCGCTTGCCGATGCCGCTGTTATAGCTGGCATAGCGTTCCTCAACGAAGCGGTCGATCCGGCCGTCCCGGATGAGTTTGTCCGCCACGCGCAGACCCAGCGCCATGGTGTCCATCCCCGCGATGTGCGAGAGGAAGACGTCATTCGGCTCAAAGGACGGGCGGCGCGCTTTCGAGTCAAAGTTCAGGCCGCCGGTCGTGAAGCCGCCGGCTTTGATAATTTCATAAATTGCCAGCGTTGCGTC
>CALCQT010000129.1 GCA_937894825.1 uncultured Anaerolineaceae bacterium | reverse complement strand
TGACTGAGTTCAGACGTGTGCTCTTCCGATCTCAAACAAATTTTGTCACAATCGGTAACGCGCCAAAGAACTTCATCCGGATCGGGTGAAGTTTTTTGGTCATCGTTTCAGCTTGCGGGTTGGATTCGCGTCTGATATGATTTATAATCCTGATCAATTATTCTTTATCCCGGAGGTTTCCAATGAGTGAAACGATCGTTCCGATTTACGATGCACAAAAAATCGAAAAGAAATGGCAGCAAAAATGGGCCGAAGATAAAATTTACGACTCAAACATCGACCACAACAGACAAAAATATTACGTCCTCACCATGCTGCCCTACCCCTCCGGAAACCTTCATATCGGCCACTGGTACGCCATGACCCCGCCGGACGCGCATGCCCGCTTCAAACGTATGCAGGGCTATAACGTCATGTTCCCGATGGGGTTTGACGCGTTCGGGCTGCCTGCAGAAAACGCGGCCATCAAGAACAACATCCATCCCAGTAAATGGACCTTCGCCAATATCGACCACATGCGGAATCAATTGAAATCAATGGGCGCCATGTTTGACTGGCGGCGCGAAATCATCAGCGCCAAGCCGGAATACTACCGCTGGACCGAGTGGTTCTTTCTGCAACTCTACAAACACAACCTGGCCTACCGCAAATTCTCCCCGGTGGACTGGTGTCCGCACTGCAACACCACCCTGGCCCGCGAACAGGTCTGGGGTGACGACCGGCATTGCGAACGCTGCGGAACGCCGGTGATCAAAAAAGACCTGAACCAGTGGTATTTCCGCACCACCAATTACGCGGAAGAATTACTGGATTTCTCTGAAATGGATTGGCCGGAACGCGTTCAGACACTGCAAACGAACTGGATTGGCCGTTCCGAAGGCGCCTCCGTCACATTCAAGACTGAATATGGCGACCCGATGGAGGTCTTCACCACTCGCCCCGACACGCTGTGGGGAGCGACCTTCATGGTCATCGCACCGGAACATCCGCTGGTCGCGAAACTGACCAAACCGGAAACCGCCGCTGCCGTCAACGCCTACGTTGAGCAGGCCACCCGGCAGACCGATATTCAGCGTGAATCCGCCGACCGTGAAAAAACCGGCGTATTCAGCGGTTCTTACGCCATCAACCCGGTCAATCAGGCCCGCATCCCGATCTGGATCGCCGATTATGTCCTGATGGGTTACGGCACGGGCGCAATCATGGCCGTACCGGCGCATGATCAGCGTGACTTTGAATTCGCGCGAAAATTCGGGCTGGATGTGATTGTGGTTGTCCAGCCGGACGACATGGAGCCGCTGGACGGCAACACCATGACAGAAGCTGTGCCTGCGCACGGCAAAGTGGTCAACTCGGATCATCTGACCGGCACCCCGGGCGACGAAGCTTTCAACAAAGTCGTCACCTGGCTGGAAGAACAGAAAATCGGGCATCGGACCATCAATTACCGGCTGCGCGACTGGCTGATCTCACGGCAGCGCTACTGGGGAACGCCGATTCCGATGATTTATTGTCCGCATTGCGGCGTCGTGCCCGTCCCGGAAAACGAGCTGCCGGTCAAATTGCCGGACGACATCGAATGGAAGCCGACCGGGGAAAGCCCGCTCAAACTGCACCCGACCTGGAAACATGTCAAATGCCCGGTCTGCGGCGCGGATGCCGAACGGGAGACGGACACCATGGACACCTTTATGTGTTCCAGTTGGTATCACCTGGGTTATCTGAGCCCTTATTTCCCGACCTGGCCGTTCGATCAGAAAGAATATGATTATTGGATGCCGGTCGATATTTATACCGGCGGCATCGAACACGCCACGATGCACCTGATCTACACCCGCTTTTTCCATAAAGCCGGCCGTGATATGGGGATCATGAAGGGCAAAGAAGCCATGGTCAAACTGCGCAATCAGGGCATCGTTCTCGGCGAAGATAATGAGAAAATGTCCAAAAGCCGCGGCAATGTCGTCGATCCGGATAAATTGGTTGTTCAGTACGGCGCCGACACCGTTCGTGCCTATTTGATGTTCTTCGCGCGCTGGGAAATGGGCGCACCCTGGAACAGTTCCGGGATCGAAGGCTCGTCTCGCTGGGTGCGCAGGGTTTGGAGCACATTCCTGGAACCCGGCGATAAGCCAAAGTCAGCCAGCGCTGAGACACTGCGCGCTTTGCGGCGAAAACTGTACCAGACCCTGCGGTCTGTCGGACGGGATTTGGATACCTTCCAGTTTAATACGGTCATCTCCGGACTGATGGAACTACTGAACGAACTCACAAAGGCCAAACAAGCCGGCGCCTGGGGCACGGCTGAGTGGAATGAGGCGGTCGATGTCTACCTGCGTATGATGGCGCCGGTGACGCCGCACATCGCGGAAGAGCTTTGGGCGCAGTTGGGCAAACCGTACTCGATCCATACCCAGTCCTGGCCGGAGATGGATGAAGAAGCAGCTCGCGAGGATGAAGTCACGTACGTGGTTCAGGTTAACGGCAAACTGCGGGACCGGATCACCCTGCCGGCCGACACTTCCACGGAAGACGCCAAAACAGCCGCATTAAGCAGCAAGGCCGTTCTCGGGATTCTGGACGGGAAAAAACCACAAAAAGTGGTTGTCGTCCCGAAAAAACTGATCAATATCGTTTTATAACGAAGATTATTATCAACAAAAAAAGCAGCCTAAATGGGCTGCTTTTTTTGTTGATAACATTGCCACAATGATAATTATGGCACCTGCAACAGTATCAGGGTAGAAGCAGATTTAAGATAGCCGAGGTATTCAACAGGAACGCCGATAAAATCGGTTAACAGGAAAGGTAACGCCACGTCAAACCAGGCCAAAACAAAATTCAGCAGGCTCACACAAGTAATCATCGTCATGATTACGGAATGATTTATCGTATATCGAAATCCGGCAACGATCGTATTCCAAAATTTCTGAATCCCTAATCTTGATTCCGCATCCCGTTGCTTCTCTGGCTCGTGTTTATCACGCATTGTGATTGAGAGAAATGATGAACAGGTATAACTGGCTGCGTTTGTAACAAGCGCAGGTACATACCCTAAAAAAGTGACCAATGGGACACAGACGGCACTGCCAATCATTTGAACGAAAGACCCCGCAGTCGTCAGCAGAGAAACCGCTTGTTTATATCTTCCTTTTGGTACTACGCTTACCGTTAAAGCGGTAAACGCGGGGGAATAAAAACGGGAAAAACTCTCAAGAATGAAGAGAATTATGCAGAGCAAGGCGAAATTGATCGATCCAATCTTTACAAGAAACGCAAGAAAAAGGAGCATGATCGCTTGCAGGGCAGTCATAAGGAATAAAATTGTTTTTTTCGCCCCTATATCTGCAATTGCGCCGCCGATAACTGAAAAAATCACACCTGGGATCGTAGTGATTGCGAGCAATAGACCGGTGCTCAGACTGGATCCGGTCAATTGAATGACCAGCAGCGTGATAATCACATTATCCATTGCATCCGCAAATTTAGAAAAAAGCTCTATTGATAAAAGTTTTTTAAAGGGTAAATTTTGAGACAACCGTACATCCGTACTTTCCATCTCTTTCCTCCCTCAGTAAAAATTCATGGTTTGGGTATTCTATTCTCTGGTAATACCCATATTGTAATTCCTGCAATGTATAAAAATGGATGATTGGTTATCGTCCGTCATTTCGCTGTTGTTGCCATCCGCACAGTCATCGCTTCCGGATCATAGGGCATCAGCAGCTGCTGCAACTCAGCCGCCGGCCGATCTTCCATCCATTGCCAGCAGTGGTCACGATCCAGAATCACCGGCATCCGGTCATGATACTGCGCCACGAGCATATTGGCCGCGCAGGTGATGATAGCGGCAGAGTATACTTCATTCCCGGCTGCATCCATCCAATACTCCCAGAGGCCGGCAAAAAAGAAAGCTTTTGTGGAATTGAGCGAAAAGTAGTAAGGCACTTTTCGCTCTCCGAGTGTTTTCCACTCATAGTACCCTGTGGCGGGAATCAGACAGCGGCGCCGTAAGAAGGCATTTTTAAACGAAGGCTTTTCCAGCAATGTTTCCGATCGCGCATTAAACATCCGGCGGCCAATACTGACATCTTTGGCCCAAGGCGGGATCAGCCCCCAATAGAAAAACTCAACATTTCTGCGCTGAGCGTCGATCACGACCGGAATTGCCGATGAGGGGTAATAAGCTGGCGGGAAGGTCACTTCCGGATGGAACATTTCCAGATCCAATTCCAACTGCATCACTTTCGGTGACAGATCAATCGAAAAACGGCCGCACATGAAGCGTTTTATCCAACTTTCCGCAGGAAAGCAAAAATTTGTTCTTTTGTCTGTGCAAAAGCTTCCCGCTGGACATTATGTCCCGCATCCGGGATTCGCACAATGGTCCAATTGAGGTGATTTTTCTGTAACGAAGCGGCGACCTCACTGGAAATCAAAGCGCCCTTCTCAGGGTCAGCAGTTAACAAAAGCACATCACAGCGGATTTTCTCCGCAATTTCCTGCCATCCTTCGGTCAAGTGCGGAACAACCGCTACCACTTCCTCTCTCACCTGCGTCTTCGCCTTCGCCCAACTGCGCAGATCATCTTCATGCCAGGACGGATGTTCAGCTTTCACAGTTAATTCAAGTTCAGAAAATCCCATAGAATGATAAGCTTGGATACGCCGCAAGAAGTTATCTTTCTGCTGTTCAATCAGGTCGGGACCAAGCAAATGCGGCTCAACCCAGGGCGGATCAATCAGAATCAGCGCCCGTACAGATTGCGGATATTCCGCCGCGAACTCTGCGGCCGTTGCCGCGCCCATGGAATGTCCCAACAAAATTGGGGTGTCCATCCCAAGTGCGTCAACAAGCTGTCGGACATCCCCAGCCATTGTCTTCAGGTCATATCCGCCTCCAGGTGCTTCTGACTTTCCATGACCGCGCGCATCCGGGAGAAAGACATCATACTGGGTATAAAGCGAATAAGCCAATCGCCCAAAACAGAGGCCATTATCCAGCAAACCATGCAGTAAAACCATGGGCGGAAACCCCTGGCTGGTCCGGGAATAATGAAGCTTCACGCCATCGGACAGAACACTTCCATAAAATAGTTTTTCCATGTCAAATATCCAGTGCCTATTCCAAATCTGATTAAAGTGTCAAACTTGATTTTGACAAGATTTGTATCGTATCAAATTGAGGTTTAACCTGCCACAATCTTCACGCCGGAGCTGGTTCCGATCCGCGAAGCGCCGGCAGCGATCATCTTTTCCGCATCCTCCCGCGACCGGATCCCTGCGGAAGCCTTGACGCCCATTTCCTCGCCGACTACCCGCCGCATCAAAGCGACGTCTGCCTCTGTGGCGCCTCCGGTCGAAAAACCCGTTGAAGTCTTCACAAAGTCAGCCCCGGCAGATTTTGCCAGCAGACAGGCAATAATTTTCTCTTCTTCGGACAACAGGCAAGTCTCAATAATCACTTTTACCACAGCCCCATGTTCATGAGCTGTCTCAACCACCAGATGAATATCCTTCGCAACCAGCCGCAGATCCCGCGCTTTCAGCGCACCAATGTTGATCACCATGTCGATTTCAGAAGCGCCATTTTCAATGGCGCACTCAGCTTCGAAGGTCTTTGCCTCAGGAACCATCGCTCCCAGCGGAAAGCCAACCACCGTGCAAACTTTCACATGCGTTCCACGCAAGAGTTCAGCGCAAAAACGCACCCAGCAAGAATTCACACAGACCGAGGCAAACTGATGGGTACGCGCTTCGGTGCATAAATTCAGCAGCTGGTCCGGTGTTGCATCCGCTTTTAAGAGTGTATGATCAATGTATTGTGCCAGGTCGCGTTTCCCATCCGCAGGTTCGTCTTCAGCAGAACAAACGCGGGCGTCAACGACATAACCGGTTGCGTCATAGGTAGTGATCACCCGATAACCCTCTGCTTCATCCACAACGATTTCAAGTTTTCCGGAATATTCACCTTCATAGTTCGCGAAAGCATCTTCAGATTCATCAAAATTTTCCTGGTACATAGAACTCCTCTTTCTCTCGATTGGCAGATTTTAAAATGCACAAAGCTATTTCCAGAGGTTTGTTCCCCCCTAGTTTTTTCTGTTTCTATCATGTTCTGGCTTTGATTATATCAGTCCAACTTTTTTTCGGAACGGCAGAACGGACAATTTACGCAATATTCCGAATGGCAAAGCACTGCCCCTAATGCCAGTCACCAACAAACTGGCCATAACAGGTTAACAGTAAAGCTATTTATATTAAATAACTGTTCCAATTTTACCGACAAATTTGCCGGATTGTCTCATGATCGTTCGAACCGCCCGGCGCAAATCACTCACTTTACAGACCCCGCCAGTAATGCTATCATTTAGTACCATGAAAGAGGATAGCACAGCCATTATTGATCTGCCGGATGTCGGCCAGATGAAAATCGTCGTCATCGGCGGCGGACACGGGTTATCCGCCATCCTGCGGGGATTAAAAAAATACCAATTTGACCTGACCGCTGTTGTCACAGTCGCTGATGATGGTGGATCTTCCGGCGCCTTGCGCCGGGACATCGGCGTGCTTCCGCCCGGAGACATCCGAAGTTGTCTGGCAGCATTATCCGCTGACGAGGAATTTTTCTCGCAGGTTTTGCAATACCGCTTCTCAACGGATTCCGGTGTCGGCGGTCACAACCTGGGTAATCTGCTGTTAACTGCCTTAGCTGACATCACCGGAAGTTTTGAGCAGGGCATTCAGGAACTGGCAAAAATCCTTGCGATTCGGGGGACCGTTACCCCATCGACACTGGAAGACGTCAACCTTGTCGCCAGAGTTGAGACAACCACCAACGGGATTTTTCAACAGATTGACGTCTTTGGCGAATCCAACATCACGAAACAAAATGGTATTATTCGGAACTTGATGATTCAGCCCGAAAATGTCAGCGCAAATCCTGAGGCAATCCGGGCAATTCTGGCCGCCGATCTGATCGCGATGGGTCCGGGCAGTCTTTACACCAGCATTCTGCCCAACCTCAAGGTCCGTGGAATCGCTCAGGCATTGAACGCAGCCCGAGGGAAGAAAGTGTACATTTGCAATGTTTCCACCCAACCCGGCGAAACGGATCGCTATTCCTGTTATGATCACGCCATGGTTATCCAATCCGCACTGCAAAACACCGTGTTAGATGCCGTGATCTGTAACGATTTTCACGAGCAGGATGTGCCGGAAAATGTTTCCTGGGTTAAAATTAGTCAGCGACTTTTGGACGAATTTACTGTTTTTCACGAAAATTTGGTGGACGAAAAGTTTCCGTGGCGGCATGATTCGGACAAATTATCGAAAATGTTGGTTCAGGTATACCAAAGTCTGGCGTCATCAGAGAATCGCATCTAGATGCCAGTCATAAATTGGCAATCACTTATCAAAGATTGAGGTGGGAAAATCTCATCTCAAACAATTTTGGAGGAGAATATGGCAGTTAAAGTAGGTATTAATGGTTTCGGTCGCATTGGTCGACAGGTCCTTAAATCATTCGTTGAGCATCATGCCAACGACTTGGAAGTTGTCGCAATCAATGACCTTTTCGACACAAAAGCGAACGCGCATCTTTTCAAATATGACTCCACCTATGGCAAATTTGACGGTACTGTAGCTGTTGACGGCAACGACCTTGTCATCAACGGGAAAACCATCAAAGTTTTTGCTGAAAAAGATCCGGGTGCTCTTCCCTGGAAAGATCTGGGTGTGGACATCGTCATCGAGTCAACCGGTATTTTCACCGATGCGATCGGTGATCCTGAAAAGGGCAAACCCGGCGCGAATGTGCACATCCTGAAAGGCGGCGCCAAGAAGGTCATCATCTCAGCTCCGGCCAAAAACGAAGACATTACCATTGTTCTGGGTGTCAATGAAGACAAGTACGATCCCGCCAAGCACCACGTCATTTCCAATGCCTCCTGCACGACCAACAGCCTGGCTCCTGCTGCCAAAGTGATCAACGATGCCTTTGGGATCGAATACGGTCTGATGACAACCATCCACAGCTACACCAACGACCAGGTCATTTTGGATCAGGGCCACAAAAAAGAAATGCGCCGCTCCCGCGCAGCCGGTCTGAACATTATCCCGACCACAACCGGCGCCGCGAAAGCTATTGCACTCGTCATTCCTGAATTAAAGGGCAAGTTTGACGGTTATTCGCTGCGCGTTCCGACCCCGACTGTTTCCGTCGTCGATTTCGTCGCAACCCTCAAGAAAGAAACCAGCAAGGAAGAAGTTAACGAACTTTTCCACAAAGCAGCCGAAGGCAACCTGAAAGGTATCCTGGGCGTTACCGACGGTACCTTTGCCGATCCGCTCGTGTCAACTGACTTCAAGGGCGATTCCCGCTCATCCATCGTCGATGCGCAGTACACCTCGGTTATGGGTGGTAAATTCTTGAAAGTCGTCACCTGGTACGATAACGAATGGGGCTATTCCAGCCGCACAACCGACCTTGCGCTGTTGATCGCCAAGAGTCTGTAAATTAGCGCTATTCAGGGATATCCGGATGGCGATTCCTGAAATTGGATAGAAGTTTAAAATGATCGGCACTGGTTATTCAACCGGTCCGGTCATTTTTTTTAGCATCATTTCTTGAATAATCGATATAGAACGGATAACAAAAAGGAGCGAGTATGTTCAATAAAAAAACAATTCGGGATATTGACGTCAAGGGGAAAAAGGTATTGGTTCGCGTCGACTTTAATGTCCCACTGAAAGACGGCGTCGTGGGTGATGACACCCGTATCCGCGGCGCATTGCCGACGATTAATTATCTGCTGGAACAGGGTGCAGCCGTTATCCTCTGTTCACATCTCGGCCGCCCGAAAGGAAAGGTCGACCCGCAGTACTCTCTGAAACCGGTTGCGGAGTATCTGCAGAAACTTGTTTCTGCCAATGTACATTTTGCCACTGATTCCATCAATGAACCGGCTGAAACAGCCGCCGCCGCATTAAAACCGGGTGAAATACTCGTTCTCGAAAACACGCGCTACTATGCCGAGGAAGAAAAGAATGATCCGGAATACGCGAAAAAACTGGCCAGCCTGGCAGATCTTTACGTCAATGACGCGTTTGGCACAGCCCACCGCGCACATGCCTCAACCGAAGGGGTGACACACTACAAACCGGGTGTGGCCGGCTTCCTGCTCGAAAAAGAAATCCAATATCTGTCCAGCGCGGTTGAAGACCCGAAACGGCCTTTCGTCGCGATTTTGGGCGGCGCGAAAATCTCGGATAAGATCGGCGTCATCAAGAATCTGCTGAATAAAGCGGACAAGGTGCTGATCGGCGGTGGCATGGCCAATACCTTCTTCAAGGCACAGGGATTGGAAATGGCTGACTCTCTGGTTCAGGATGAAGCGTTGGATACGGCGAAAGAAATTCTGGCTGCCGCATCCGACAAACTCGTTCTGCCGGTCGACGTCGTCATTGCGGACAAATTTGATAATGACGCTGTCACGGAAGAAGTCGCGGTCGGCAATGTCCCCGCGGGCTGGCGAATTCTGGACATCGGATCAAAAACTATCGAACTGTACGGCAAACTGATTGCGGAAGCCGCTACTGTCGTCTGGAATGGCCCGATGGGCGTCTTTGAAATGTCGAACTTTGCTAAAGGCACTTTCGGCGTCGCCAAAGCTGTCGCGGACAGCAACGCTATCTCCATTATCGGCGGCGGCGATTCTGTCGCAGCGATCCAGGAATCCGGTCTGGCTGACAAAGTCACCCATATCTCAACCGGCGGTGGTGCTTCCCTTGAAATGCTGGAAGGGATTGTTCTGCCCGGCGTCGCAGCGCTGGAAGACAAATAGAATCAGGAGCCTTTCACAACGGAAATATTTTGTAAGGCCGGCAATAATCATAACTACCGAATGACCTGGTAGTTATGATTATTGCCGTAAGCGGTTACGCTTCGCTATCACGAGACAATGATATCTTGTCCAAAAGCCATGGGAAAACCTCGCTTGGGCCGCAATCAATTTGGAGAGACGAAGAGTCTCATTCCCGGACAAAAATACGATTTAACCAATCAAACACAACAGCGTGCATCAGTCTCAGGTTGTTTACCTGGCAATGGGCATCGGCACCACTGGCACCAGAAAACCTCTTTACAGTCACATCCACTCCCCGGCTACGAAAATCGTTATAAATCACATCGGTTTGCCTCTGGAGTTCCCGGCTCTCTCCTTCTCCCACTAAAAACAAACTGGGAATGCTTATTTTTTTATAATCGACCACCCGCGCCTGTGCGAGCACTTCATTCACAGAAGTAAGAAAATCCGGCGTCCCAAATTGCCAGGCATATTTCTTCAAATTAATATCGGCCGCTTCATTAAAATTGGATATAACCTTAGCTCCCAGCCGAATCACAGCTTTCGGTGCTTTTACCGCCGAACGAAAAGATACTCGGAACACCTCCGCCACATCATAAATCGGTGTTGATGCAATCCATGCCTTAATTCGGCTATCTTTCTCAATTCCTTGGGCAGTAAAATAACCGCCTCCACTCAAACCCATAATGGCGATGTTTTCTGTGGGGGCATCGTACCAGTCCAATACAGCAGAGATCGCTTCACCAGCATCTACACTGAAGTGCAATCCTTGAGCAGGATTCATACCTTGTCCGGGAAGGTCAAGCATCAAGACGTTGTACCCATTTTTCCATCCCGGATGGCCTGCAAAATAGAAAAGATCTTCCCGGCTTGTATCCCCACCGCCCACAATCATAATCGTATCCTTTGGTTTATCATCATGAAAAATCATATAACCAGGCAATTCTTTCCCATTAAAAGGGACTGCAACTTTTTTGAGCGGAATATGACTACAATCAACCGCATCCATAAAAAATGTCTCCATCATGTGAAAGCCGTTGAAATATTCCTGCGTCTGCACATCTGTGAATTGAAGAGCCGCACGCTGTGAATAGCATGCCGAAAAATACAGATGGGAAGCCAAATCCATATATCCCTCCGCTTTAGCATGTTCTGCCTCGTTTTTTAAATATTCTGTATGTGAATTGAAATATTTCCGCCAATCACCAGGATTCCCATCGCGTATCCCGCTTGCAATGTAGAACATTTCTCCCGCGCTCATTCCAACAACATATCCAATACCCATTATCCAGTTGAATAGAAAATCCATATCCTTATTATTGAATTTGATTTTATACTCCTGCCGCTTGAGAATAGCCTCATTTTCTTTCATAATTTCCACCTTTCACGCTTTAGGATCAGTTAGTTCCGTACCAAACGAACCTATCAGATAAAAAAAATTAATTCCCCAGCTTTTCTCTGAATTTCTGAAGGATTGGGGCAATGACTTCATCCAGTTCTTCATACATCGCCGCAATCATCCGAAATTGATCACCATAATTTTTCTCGTGGTGCTTAGCCACTTCATAAAACAATACTTTCATTTTTTCTAACACGCCCATCCTGGCTGAAATCCAATCCACCATTCCTGTCGGGTTCAGAAAAATAAATCGTTCTCTTGAGTTGAGTTGTGATCTATAACTGATCATACCCTTTTCTTCAAGAAACCGAAGCCCTGTACTAACACTGGCTTTTGAAAACCCAAGTTCAGAGACAATTCGATTAAAGGTCAAGCTGCCTTCAGGCGCTATCATCAGAAAAGCCAAAATGCTTGAAGGTACTTTTGCATAATCCAATTGAACAAAGACGTTCGCTAGGTTTTCTATTTCCTGCAATTTAGCATTTTCCACGCTTCAAATTACTTCCTCATCATAAGTATATTTGGTTCGGAACTATATAAACCATATTATACCATCAGTTACAAATAGTAATCACATAATTCTCATCAGGATTTTTTATCGGTTTGCGTGTGCCTTATCCCTGAAAAGCTTCCTGCAGCAACTTGATTTCCGCCGCGTAGCCGGGAAGTTCATTCGGTGTTTCCAGATTGAACGGAAGATGCTTCAAAGCCGGGTGATTGATAATCCGGATAATCGCCTCGGTTCCAATCGTTCCTTCACCAATTTTCTCGTGCCGGTCTTTTCGGCTGTCAAAAGGCATTTTACTGTCATTCAGATGGAAAGCCTTCAAGCGATCAAGTCCGATGATTTGGTCAAATTGGGTCAAAACGCCGTCCAGATCGTTCACAACATCATAGCCGGCAGAATAGAGATGGCAGGAGTCCATACAGACACCCATCTTACCGGATAACGTCACCCGATCCAGAATTTCCCGCAGCTCCTCAAAACGGCTCCCGACTTCACTGCCTTTCCCGGACATGGTTTCCAACAGAACAGTTGTTGACAAATCAGGTCTCAGCGTCTGATTCAGCGCAGCAACGATCAGATCGATCGCAACTTCAACGCCCTGTCCGACATGGCTGCCGGGATGGAAATTATAAAGCGCGCCGGGTATCCGCTCCAGGATATTCAAATCATCCGTCATCACAATCAAAGCAAACTCCTGAACCCGCGGATCAGCCGAGCAGGGGTTTAGCGTATAGGGCGCATGCGCCACAATCGGAGCAAAATCATTTTCTTTCAGAAGTTCGTTCAGTCCCTCAATATCGCCTGGAACAATCTCTTTAGATTTTCCGCCGCGCGGATTTCGGGTGAAAAACTGAAACGTGTTCGCGTGAATGCTCAACGCTTCCTGTCCCATGTGAAGATACCCACCGGCTACAGACAGGTGGCAGCCAATGTTCAACCGCGCCATTTATTCATCCCCTTTGTCATCAGTCGCTGGCGCTGCCTGATCTTCATAAGTAATCTGATCCCGTTTAAACTCCCGTTTTCCAACATCCGGAATATTCACGAGAACCGCACCGCGCAACGGGAATAATTCGATGACCTTCCCTTCTCCCTGCGGAGTAACGACCCGCTTATTTTTCTTTGGCAGAAGTTTCCGGCATTCGACGTAATAGTCATTTTCATATACCAGACAGCACCGCAGCCGGCCGCACATACCCGTGATCTCCGTCGGCGTCAGTGAAATGCCCTGTTCTTTAGCCATTTTGATGGAAATACTGCTGAATTCAGTCAGATAGCGCGAACAGCAGCGGCAGGCCAAGCCGCATGCCCCCATCCCGCCAATCACCTT
>CALCQT010000128.1 GCA_937894825.1 uncultured Anaerolineaceae bacterium | reverse complement strand
AGTGTTTCCACATCGCGCAGGATGGTGCGGACGGAGACTTCAAATTCTGCCGCTAATTCCCGTGCGGTGACCGTTTTTTTGTTCAGCAGGATGTAGACGATTTCGAATAAGCGGTGGATTTGCATGGTTCACTTGACCGTAATCACGCTGGCTGCCTGGGTATAACGGCCGGATTCCGTAGTGACGGAGACGCGGATAACATACAATCCCGGCTCGAATCCGGCCGGATCCAGCGTGCCGATTTTGAGCTGGCCGGACGGCAGTTCCTCCCCTTCCAAACCGGAGGTCCAGTGCTCCGGGTACAACCCGCTGCCATAAGCGACCCGGTAGGTTTGGATCGGCTCTGTCGTCTGCAGATCAATGATGATTTCGATCACTTGATCTGTGTCTCCATGCGCTGAAAAAATGCCGAAGGGTTGCGGTGAGATGATCTTCAGCGGTCCATTTTCCAGATCATCCGGAATCACCGGATCGTATTCGGACGGGATCCATTCGATTTTATTTTCCATTGCCCAGGATTTTGCCATTTCGGGCAGATTCATGAAGGTTTTTTTTCGGATTTGTCCGGACGGTGTATAAATTGTGGC
Source organism: uncultured Anaerolineaceae bacterium (assembly GCA_937894825.1). Lineage (GTDB taxonomy): Bacteria > Chloroflexota > Anaerolineae > Anaerolineales > Anaerolineaceae > Flexilinea. The sequence goes on along the minus strand of CALCQT010000128.1, from coordinate 1,381 downwards.
CAGGAGCTGATTATCCCGATTGATCGGCACATTTGCATAGAGCGTGTCATACGACGTCGGTTCGCTGCCTTTCAGAAAGACTTCGCTGACCGTTTGCGGGCAGGCTTCGCCGGGGAGCAACCCGGATGGGGTGCAAACCATGCGGTGCGAGATGTTTTCCGGGATGTCCCAGCCGGCGACGGCTTTCTCCTGAGTATGAGCGGCTGTCATCAGGATTTGCCAGACCTTTGTGGCTGTGGTTTCGTTGTCATTCCCGGATGTCCCTCCCAGCCAGACGCTGGCCGTGATTTGCGGCGTGAACCCGGTGACCCAGATATCAGACTTTTCAAAAACACGCCCGATTTTAATCCCGGCAGGCCGGTCGGAAAGGCCAAATGCCTGTGTTTCGCCTCCCAGCAGATGGACCATCAGGTACGCCAACCCTTTATCCAGCAGGGCTGTTTCATTGGCCGGCTGCAAAAAAAGCGCTTCATCTTCCGGGGTCTCAACGGACAAGAGCGAGATATTTTTCGCCGAATAGTTCTCGCCGGTTTTTATCAACGTCCCCTGATTGGCAAAGACGCCGTAAGCCGCCGCCAGTGTGTCCGCACTGACGGATCCGCCGGAAAAAATCAGGTCTGCGGCGTTTTTCATGCCCGTGAAGGTCAACCCGAATTTTTCAGCTTGTGTCCAAACCGCTCCGGCTCCGAATTCATTCAGCAGCTCGGAAATGGGGCGAAGATAATCTTCTGTCAGTGCGGTGCGCAAACGGAGCGGTCCGTGATATTTCTGGTCGGGATTGGCGTATCCAGCCGGAACGGACGTTCCCTGCGTTTCCAGGTCCCATGCCAGACTTGAAAGCGTGTACCCCCGATTCAGTGCAGCCAGCGCGACAAAAGGCGTCAGACTGCTGCCGGGGTCATGCGGCGTGAAGGCGTTCCTCAGGGTCTGACCTCCATCCGCTTTCGGCTCCGTGTCGATGGCTGCCAGCAGCTGGCCGTTTGTGACGTCAATCAGCGCGGCGGAAAACGCGGCGCCTGTGACGGCGTTTTTGATATCCTCGTATTCTGAATCGGAGAGCTCGAATTCATCCGGCTGCGGGCAGTTTGCGTCTTCTTCACTGCCGCCGGCTACCGTCAGGCAGGTCAACGCTTGCTGCAGATCGTAATCCATCGTTGAACGGATCACGAAGCCGCCGCGTTCAACCGTTTCCTGCCCCAGCGCCTGATAGGCGGTCAAAATGGCTTTCTGCAGGATGGGATTGGGAGAGATATGGGATTCCAGAGCGAGCGGTTCATAGACGACGAAATTGGCGGTTTGCAGACCAGCGGTTTCTTCCGTTGACAGTGCTCCTCTTTCCCGCAGCAGCGCTAATTCAGCCAGGTAGGATTCACGGATGGCG
>CALCQT010000127.1 GCA_937894825.1 uncultured Anaerolineaceae bacterium | reverse complement strand
TGACGCCGCGAAGCTGTGTTTTTATCATGTAGCCGATAACGTGTTCGGCTTGTTTCTTCATAGACGCCGCTTTATATTTGCCCTTCTTACCGCGCTCGGCGTCAATGTATTCGTTCAGTCCTGGCAGAAGGCCAGGAATAGTAAGTTTACAACGCAAATCTTCACTTCCTTTCATTCCAGGCCCAGAAGTTTTCTGGCCTTATCTCTGCGGTCTATTGCGTTCCCTGTGCGCCTGGATTCGCCGACCAGCTTTAACCTGATTGGACACATTTCCAGGACGCGATCATAAATTCGTGAATGTGCAAGGGAAGGCGGATTCTTCAAGTCTTCCATAGACAGGTTCGTCGTGACAATCAGCGGCATTCCTGACCGTGATCTGGTGTCGACCACATTGAAAACCTGTTCAACGGAATAGGACGTGTCACGCTCGACGCCCAGATCGTCAATGACCAGCAATTTATATCGTTGTAGCTTGTCAATGAATGCCTGGCGTTCTTCGTCAAAGCCTTGAAGCCTATTCAGTATTCGGGGGAAGTTCGTCACGCTGACCGACACCAGCTTTTCAAGAAGTGCGTTCGCTATACAACAGGCCAGGAATGACTTTCCGGTTCCGACGCCACCATAAAACAGAATTCCGATATTGTTCTTCTTCATTTCCTCCCAGTTTTCAACATACTTCCGGCATACGTCGGACACTTCCGGATTTCTTCTGTCGTCCTTGTCAAAGGTGTATTGAAGGTATGCCGGATCGGTGATCCCGTCGCGTCGAAGGACTTCCATTCGCTGGAGGAATTCTCTTTTTTCCTCCGCCGCGCGTTCTGCTTCGATTTCCTTTTGTCTGCATTCGCAAGGGATACCCACACGAACCAGTCGTTCTTCTTTTCCTCCGAAGGCAGGGAATAGGACGTCACGCTGTTTTCTTGTATGGCATTTGCCGCACATCAGGAAGCCTTCGGCGTCCATGTAGTCGCCTTCTTCCTGGTTTTTTAGGCTGTGATTGACCAAGCCTTCAAGAATGTTGCCAGTCCGTTCCATACAATCACCCCTTCAAGAAGTCTTCGTCGTCGTCGTAGTTCTTTTCGGCTGGCGCCTTTTTTACGATTGCCGGCTGACATTCGTCATTCCAGCGTTCGCCGCGAAGGAAAGTCGCTGGATATGGAATGAACTGACCGCCGTCCTTTGTCCACTGTTCGGAAGCCTTCCAGCGTTCAACACCTTCAATAATAGCCTGAACCATAGCTTCGTCAGGTTTTATCTGCCCCCAGGCTTTGATCGCGTCTTTTTTACCGACACGCTTCGGATATACAGACCAGAACAAATCAAAGCTGTCCACCATACGATCGCCGTTAGGCTGATCGTTTTGGATTGGATTCGTATTCGGATTGGATTGGATTGGATTACGGGGACATTTGCTATCATTTGATTTCAAATGATTTTTTGAGGAATTGCTATCATTTGATTTCAAATGCGTTCCGGTGTCTGTATCCGTTATCACTTCACTTCCGGTGTCTGTATATGCTGGATACTTACTTCGTTTGTTTCTGATCTGCTGGTGTTGGTCCCATGTTCTGACTTGAAGAAGCATATCCCCGCCGTGCTTGTAGATAATGACCAGACCGACGTTCGCGACCTCTTGAAGCCACTTCTTGACAGTCGAAGACCTTAATGACCTTTTCCTGGGGTACAAAAAGGAAGCCAGAAGATCAGGATCAGCCGAAAAACGGCCGTAGTCGTCGCAATTCACAAGAAGTCTATAAAAGAAGACTTCTGCTTCGGCCGACAGGTGATTCAGCGTATCGCTTTTGCAAATAGATTCTTTAATGATCCTGTTCGGCA
>CALCQT010000126.1 GCA_937894825.1 uncultured Anaerolineaceae bacterium | reverse complement strand
GTATTTGAGAATCGCCCGAATATTTCAGGAGAGTTTTTATGGCATACAAAATAAAGGCATATCGCAGAAAAGTAAATTATTATGAAACCGACAAAATGGGCATCACGCATCATTCGAATTATTTCCGCTGGTTTGAAGAAGCCCGCATTCATTTTATGTCGCAGACGGCTTACCCTTACAAAAGAGTTGAAAAACTGGGAATCGTCATGCCAATGATCGCGGCCAGCGCCGAATACAAACACCCGACTTTCTTTGACGACGAAGTGATCATCAAGAGCTGGCTGACTTTTTTCAACGGATACAAAACAACCCTGCAATTTGAAGTCATTAATGCGGAAACCAATCAGCTTTGCGTCACGGGCGAAACCAAAACTGCGGTACTGAACGCTGCCGGCACACCGATCCGCTTGCAGCGCGAATTTCCAGAAATGTATGAAGACTGGCTGAGTGTTCTCGGACTGGTTCCGGAGGACTGAGAACGCTTATTATGATAGAAGAACAACTGAAACCAATGGATCGAAACGATCAATCCCCTACCCGCCAGATCGCTGAAAGCGCGTTGGCGGCCGCCGCCTCACACAACCCGGGAAACTGGATCTCCCATTCGAGGTATGCCGCGCAGGCCTGTGAAAATATCGCCAGGGCTTGCCAGGATCTGGATCCGGAAAAAGCCTATGTTTTTGGACTGCTCCACGATATCGGCAGACAAGTTGGGATTGTTAAAGAACAACACCAAATCGAAGGATATCACTATTGCATGCAAAAAGGCTGGGGCGCCGTGGCGAAAATCTGCCTGACGCACTCCCACCCGCTGAAAGACGTCAGCAAAAAAAGAGGGGAAGGGGACCTTTCACCCGCCAACTACGCGTTCATTAAGCAATTTATCGAAAATGTCGATTATGATGACTACGACCGGTTAGTGCAGCTCTGCGACTGCCTTTCGCTGCCCACCGGCTTCTGCATTGTCGAAAAACGGTTCGGTGATGTCGGCATCCGTTATGGCGTGCATGAACACACCGTGGAACAGTGGACGCGGGTACTGGAAATCAAAGCGTATTTCGAGACCCACGCCGGTGGATCAATTTACAGATTGCTCCCCGGTCTATGCGAAAACATGATCCACTGAGAAAAGCAGCGCATCCATGCTGAGACGCAGCCAGTATTGTCAGCCTGTTTACACCAAAAAATCCACCGCAACCCGGGAAGCAACCACCTTGGAAGTGTATGCCCCAACCTTCTGGTGTTCCGGATGGTTAATGTACGTCTCCAACGCTTCCCGGTTTTCCGCTTTCGAACGTCCTTCGGCCTCATCCTTAAATTTCCACATCACAACATGTCGCAGCATCGCTTACTCCTTTTGATTGATTTCTATTAATCATACTCCGAATGCCGCATCATGAAAAACCGGCTTTTCAAAATCAACCAAGGACGGCAATCAGCCCGCATTGATCATTTATTTTCCAAAACAGGGAAAAAATATGTTATCGTAAAAAAATTCAGACACCAAGCGGGACAAAGGGACCGCAATACCTCAACTTCAGCAGCGACTGTTTGAAAAATCTTTCTTACAAAAGGGAACGTTTTATGTGTGGAATTGTAGGATATACAGGCGATGAAAACGCGGTTGAAATTCTGACTGAAGCCCTGGCGGGGTTGGAATACCGCGGGTATGACTCAGCTGGAATTTCCATCTTTTTGGATGACGACATCCTGACCATCAAATCAGTCGGCCGGTTGGCCCGGCTGGAAAACCGGATCAAAAAGATTCATCCCGGACTCAACAGCACCTGCGGAATCGGGCACACCCGCTGGGCGACCCACGGAAAACCGTCCGACGTTAACGCGCACCCGCACGTCACAGAGAAAGTTTCCATCATCCACAACGGAATTATCGAAAATTATCAAAGCCTGCGTAAATTCCTGTATGAAAAAGGCTATGAATTTTCTTCGGAGACCGATACTGAAGTGGCAGTAAAAATGATCGACTTTCTGTATGACGGCGATCCGATTCAAACATTGTTTCGGGCACAAAAAGAACTGGAAGGCTCCTATGCCTTTGCGATTCTGTTCAAAGACCAGCCGGGGAAAATCTACGCCATGCGCAACGGTAGTCCGCTGCTGGTGGCGAAAAATCAGTCCGGAACATTTCTCGCTTCAGATATGCCGGCAATCCTGAAATACACCCAGACCTATACGTTGATCAATGAACTGGAAGTGGTCTGTCTTGAAAAAGATCAGGTCACGGTTTTTGTATCCGAATCGGAAACCCGGGAACCGGACTGGAAACACGCAAATTGGACCGTCGAGCAGGCAAAAAAAGGCGGGTATGAACATTTTATGCTGAAGGAAATCTTCGAACAGCCAAGCGTGCTTTCCGATACCGTTCATCCGCGCATCACCAACGGACTGCCTTCCTTTGTTCAGGACGGGATCAAAGATAATTTCTGGCTGAAATTCAACCGGATTTCGATTGTGGCGTGCGGGACCGCGCTTCACGCCGGCATGGTGGGAAAGGTGTTGATCGAAAAACTGGCTCATATTCCGGTCGAATGTGATTATGCCTCCGAATTCCGCTACCGTAACCCGATCATGACCAAAAACACGCTGGTGATTTTGATTTCACAGTCCGGCGAGACGGCCGACACATTGGCCGCGCTGCGGCTGGCAAAAATGCGCGGCATTCCCACGCTGGCGATCGTCAACGTACCCGGTTCCACCATCTCGCGTGAAGCCGACCATACGATTTACACGTATGCCGGTCCGGAGATCTCCGTCGCCTCCACCAAAGCTTATTCCGTTCAGCTCTCCGTGATTTATCTCATCGCGATGCGCCTGGCCATGACGAACGGCGCCTGTAGTTTTGATGAGCTCAAAAAGATTTCGGCCGGTTTATTGAGCGCAATCGAAGAAACGCAGCAGGTCCTGAAA
>CALCQT010000125.1 GCA_937894825.1 uncultured Anaerolineaceae bacterium | reverse complement strand
GGGGATGGTCTGATACAACAGCGGATCACGGAACAGCGTCACAAAAATATACATCGGATTCATTGTGTAGATCCCCAGGGCTTGTTCGGGGATGATATCAACCGGGTAAAACAGCGGTGTCAGATAAGTCCAGAGCGTGATGACGACCGACCAGATCTGTGAGAAGTCATTCAGGTAGGGCGTAATGGTTGCGACGATCAGACTCATGCCAATGACAAAACCGGTCAACAGCGCGATGGCCGGGAAAATCATCAGCATAGTTGGCGTAAATTCCAGTTTATCGATTAGCGCGATCAGCAGAAACGGGATGAAGGTCAGAACCAGGTTGATCCCATTGATGGCCACCCCGGCCAGGATATAGATCGTTTTGGGCAGGTAGACCCGCCGGATCATCGCCGAGTTATAAAGGATCTGCATCATGGCTTCCGAAGTGGAAGAAGAGAAAAAGCCAAAGATCATGTTCCCGCACAGGATATAGAGCGGATAGTGCGGTACCTGGAAACGGAAAATCTGAGAAAAAACGAGGACGAAGACGATCATGTTGAGCAGCGGGTTCAGCAGCGACCACAAAACGCCCAGGTAGGAGCGTTTATAACGCGTTTTGAAGTTGGTGTGGATCATGCGCCGCAGGATGAACCAGTTCGAGGCCAGCCCGCGGATTTCATCCACAAAGGGGGAGATATTTTTTGCCGAATCGTAAACCGGCTGTTGTTTAGAGGTCGTATTCATAAAGGTTTTATGTTTGCTTTCATTGTTGTTTCGCGGTGCGCGACGGCATCCTTTCGGGTTTCGACATGACAAAATCGATGCGTCATGCTTCCGGCACGATCAGGGACGGGTCCTGCTTCCATTCGGAGAGCAGTTCCTGTACGCGCGGATAATCCTTATAAAAACCGCGGTATTTTCCGGGCAGCATGGCCGCGATTCGGCACATCACCTCGTCCGTGCTCTCCCGCAGGGACTCCTCCCGGCGCTCCGGATCAATTTTCGGCAGCACTACCGGCGGGCCAAAGCGCAGCGTGAGACGCGGTTTCCGCAGCCTTAGCAGTTCGTGCTTATAATTTTCCGTGCCAATGATGCTGCCGGTGCAGACCGGGACACCGGCTTTGGCGGCAATCATCACGATGCCCTCTTTTGCCTCCTGAAGCTGTCCGGTTTTGCTGCGCGTGCCCTCCGGAGAAAGAACGAACATGCCTCCGTTTTTCAGCCAGTCCAGCGCCTTTTTGATGGCCGCAAAATCCGCTTTAGAGCGATCGATCCAGATCATCCCGGTTCCATCGGCAATTTTCGCGAACCATCGCCAGCGTTTATATTGATCCGCCACAAACGCCGTCCAATCCATCCGATGATCCGTCACAGTGAGAAGCGGAAAATCGATCCGGCTCATGTGATTCACCGCCAGGATCAATGGTCCGGTTTTCGGAACAACATGCAGATTTTCAAAGGAAACATGGGTAAAGGCGTTGAAAAGGGTGCGGAAAAGTTTGTAAGCTGTATCGCGATTCATAGATACTTTCCAGAGATTCGCCCGCCCGGGTCAAAAATGACCTCGAGCGGACAAATCAGGATGGTTTTTATTTTTATTTCGGTTTTTGTTCGATTTTTACCGCCAGGATCTGATCACCCTGCTGTAAAGATTCAACGACGTCATAACCGTCTGTAATTTTACCAAACACGGTATAGCTTGCGCTCAACGAGGTGAGCTGTTTCTGCACTTCTTCTTCAATCTGCGCATCCGTCAATTTGCTCTCGTCCGCCAGGGTATCATTGGAGGCGACGATCGATTTCCGATAATAATCCGCCAAATCATAGGTGAAGAAGAACTGACTGCCATTCCGGTTCGCGCCGGAATTCGCCATGCCAACGACGCCGGGCTCGCCGAACTGCACGTCGCCGGATTCATCCGCGAAGAAATAGCCGGGCGTACCCAAACCGGTCCCGCTGGGGTCGCCTGTCTGGGCGACAAAGCCGTCAACGATGCGATGGAAATTGATAGCATCAAACCAGCCCTCGTCCGCCAGATAAATGAAACTGTTGACCGCCAACGGCGCATTCTCCGCTAACAGATCAAACGTGATCTGACCTTTCGTGGTATCCATCACCGCGCGATAATCCTGTGTTTCATCCACCGACACCGGCGGGCAGGCGTTAAACACGCGCGCCTGCAATTTAAACAGGTCGACATATTTTCGCAGGGAGGCGTCATCAAAAGGTCCCTGATAGCTGTTGAAATTCAAAAAGACGGAAGGGGTGCCACTGATAATGCCATAGGAGGCAACCTGCTCAAAAGCGCCGTCGACTTTGGCGCGGATGTCCGCGTCTTCATAGTCAACCAGCCACTGGTCATAATCCAATTCGGGGAACCCGGTCTTGATCTGATCCTTCATCCAGGTCTCAAAGCTTTCCAGCGGTTCCATGGCTGTCCAGTCATTCTGGGTGCGGTAGAAAAAGTCGCTGATTTCGAAGAAGAATTCCACGCCCTGTTTTCCAGCCGCGTCGGCGGCATAGGCGCCCAGCGGAGCTTTTTCATGATAGCTCAACGGGAAGTGGCGGTAGACATAGCGGACGTCGTCCGGGTATTTTTGCTGGAATTCATATAATTGAACGCCAACCGTGGCGCAGTACGGGCACTGATAGTCCGCATATTCCAGAATGGTCAGCGGGGCGTCCTCCGGACCGATGCTCCAATCTTCGGCGGTGATCGCAGGAAGGATCGCCGCCACCTGCGCATTGGCGCCCAGGGGGCCGACAATCGAACATTCGATGGCGGAGGTTTCGCTGCCGTCCAGCGGCTGGAATGGCGTCCATTCATCGGCAGCCAGGACCGGAAGGGTCGCGGTCAGGCTGAAAACGAGTACAAAGAGAATCGAGGCGATTTTCTTGTTTAACATATTTAAGAATCCTTTCTTGTGTACATTGTATCGTATTGTCAAATTGAAGTACCTTAAAAAGTATTTAACCTTTCCCGCACGATCGCCATAATTTCTGCCTGGATCCGGTCTTCCTCCTGATCAGCATTGACCATCCGCCAGCGCCCGGGCTCGTCCGCAGCCAGCAGCAAATACCCGTCCCGGACCCGTTGATGGAAGGCCAGCTGATAGTCATCCATGCGGTTCCATTCCACGGCGTTCGAAAGCCGGCGCTGCAGCCCTTTTTCCGGGGATATATCCAGCAGCAGCGTCAGATCGGGCCACAAATTTCCGGTGGCAAAATTCAGCAGCTCTTTCAGAAAGCGCCGGTCAAACCCGTGGCCGAACCCCTGATAGGCAAGCGTTGAGTCTGCATAACGGTCACTGATGACGATCTTGCCGGCAGCCAAAGCCGGCCGAATCAATTCTTCCACCAGCTGCGCCCGGGCCGAACAGAAAAGCAGGATCTCCGTTCGCGGGGACATCTGTTTGTTTTTCAGATTCATGATGACTTCACGAATCTGATTGCTGATTTCGGTTCCGCCCGGCTCGCGCGTTAAAACAACCTCATACCCCGCCGCCGTCAGCGATTGCGCGGTTTTCTTGATTTGGGTCGATTTGCCGGAACCGTCCGGGCCTTCAAATGTGATAAACAATGCCGCTACCCCAGATTCTGAAAGATGCGGATACGCCGTTTCGGCTCTTTTCCGTAAGATTGTGACAGCAGACCGGCCTGCTGAACCAATTCATGCTGCAGCCGCCGGACTGTCGGATCGGCCGGAGAGAGATCAATCCAGGCCGCCTGGCCTTCCAGTACCGAACGGATGGCCGAGACCGTTTCCTTTTCCACTTCGTCCCAGCTGGAAGCGTGATTCCTGACCGTTACATTAAAAATATCCGCCAGCGAATATTCCATCTGATTGATGGTATTCGAGCGCAGCACATAGATCGGCATGTTCTTTTCTTCCGCGTCCACAATGATCCGCTGCCGGTCGCGGTAATACGGGCGCAGCGTCATCATCACATCCGCGTCCGTCAAATCATTTACGATCGAGACCGGCACCTGCATGCGGTCCGCGGCCTGGGTCAGGCGGTTGCGGGCCACGCCGTGCGGATAAATCCGCACCGGCTGCATCGATCGGCCATTGCCGTTCCCGTTATTGCCATTCGCTCTTTCCAGTCCGGTTTCCGTCTCGACGCCCGTTCCGTGTCGCCCGTTTCCGTTCGATCCGCCGTTATTGTCGTTTTCTTCGCGCCCCCGGCCGGTGATCTGAAAGATATTCGTTTTCTGCCGGTTTTTGTTCGAAGACGGGTTATTTTTCTGGCTGTTCCCGTTATTTTCGAGTACCGGCGCCGGCGCTTTTTCGCGGATAATCTTACCGCTTTCGGTCTTCCTGCGCAATTCGGGCGCCAGCTCGATCCCCCGGACCAGCGCATCCACAGCCGCGGCCACGTCCGGATAGACGATCACGCTGTTGCGCTCCTGGATTTCCACCAAAACGTTGAAAGTCGGCATGGACCTCCGTTCCAGGACCGTTTTCTGCGTCCCACGCCGTCTGGCTTCTTCATCCGAGAGCGTGACCGATTCGATCCCGCCGATCAGATCGGACAGGGTCGGGTTCATCAGCAGATTGCTGATGCTGCGGCCATGGGCGGTGCCGACCAGCTGAACCCCGCGTTCCGCGATGGTTCTGGCGGCCAGCGCCTCCAGTTCACGCCCGATTTCATCAATTACAATCACTTCGGGGTTGTGGTTTTCAACCGCT
>CALCQT010000124.1 GCA_937894825.1 uncultured Anaerolineaceae bacterium | reverse complement strand
GTACTTTTCTGGCGAACAGTGGAAGGGAAAAGTCATCTTCATCGAAAACGACCTGATAACTAATTTTTCCTTCGGGGGAAGCCACGGGTGTTGAGTATCGGAGGGTGATGGAACGGGAGGATTGTAAAAGATCATTTATTTCTGCTTGCGAAGGAGAACTGATCCAATGATATGGAAATGCCTGTAATGCCCTTGGGCCTTGATTGAACCAATAACTGCTTTCGGTTTTGTAAATGCGATGTCCCTGGCGTCTTAACCATTCTGCGAAAATTTCCGGATTCATTTATTCTTTCTATGTCGTAATTTGTTGGGATTTTGCGAAATCACCCGGATAACCTCGGGCAGACAGGCCTTGGCAGTGAAATTTTGCATGGCGAAAATGCGTCCGTTTGCACCTCTTTTCTCTAACAAGTCTTTTTCATATTCCGAAATTTCCAGGATTTTCTCAACGATCCCGTTGCGATTATCCGGATCAATGACCCAACCGCATGCCGCTTTTTCAATCGTCTTCGCCGTCGAGGAATTGGGCAGCGTCAATCCCAGAATTGGTCTTCCAGACAGCATGTAAGCAATCAGTTTTGAAGGGACGGAAAAAAGCGATTGTTGTCCGTGGGTCGGCAGGATGAGTAAATCCGCTGCCGACAGCACTTTGGAGGTGTCTTCTTCTTCCCATGGCGAATGAAAGATCACTTCCACATTCCTGATTTCTTTCGCAATTTTCCGGCAGGCATCCAATTGGCTTCCGGAACCGGCAATAATCAGGACAATGGCCTGTGGGGTCGATATATGCTTCAACGTGAGAAGGAATTCAGTCATTCCGGAAGCTACGCCGACATTGCCGCCATAGACAAGAACAAATTGATTCGGATCGATATGCCGTTCATTTCGATAAAGGGCTGCCGGTTCCGGTGTTACCTTGTTTTCATCGATCCAGTTTGGGACCACCATCACCTGATTTGCAGGTAATTTCCGTGATGCCGCATATATTTCTGCGAATTCGTCTGAAATGAGGATGGTCTTTTTGCTTCCGGAAACGATCCATCGGTCGATGGCATACAGAATTTTGGTGATGATCCCATCGCTCTTTAATCGTCCCTGGATAAGCAGCGATTCCGGGTATATATCCTGTACACTGATCACGTAGGGGATTCGCCGGATTTTGCAGACCAAAGCCACCAATCCTGTGGCGAATATCGGCCAGCTATTGGAATAGACCAGATCCGGTTGGGAAGAAAAAAGCAGACGGATGCCGGAAGTGAATCCAAAGGACAGATTTTCCAACAATCGGCTCAGAATTTCAGAGGACGGAGCCAAGGTTGAGAAACAGCGGACGATCTGAATACCGCTTTTGTCGGTTTCCTTTTGGAAAAGTTTCCTTGTATATCCGGCATAGAGTTTTCCCTCAGGCCGGTTTGGAAATGCCGTAATGACGGTGACATCGTGATGATCTGCGCGGATTTTTTCCGCAATTTGCCTGCTGGTCGCGGCGGATACCACCGGCTCAGGCGGGTATACCGGACAAATGATTGTATATTTCATCTGGATTACGATTCGTCTTGATGGATGGACTTAATCACTTTGGCCGGATTCCCTGCCGCGATAACACCCGCGGGGATATTCCTGGTTACCACGCTTCCGGCGCCAATGACGCTTCCCTTTCCAATCGTTACGCCTTTCAGGATCAGACAATTTGTCCCGATAAACACATTATCTTCGATCACAACGGGCGCCGTTTGTCCGCCCTGTGGGTTCAGGCCCCGTTCGTAGTGGTTGACCGGATGAAAATCCGTGTCCGAGATAAGAGAATTTCCCCCAATTGCCACATTATCGCCGATCGTAATTTGATTGCCGGCAATAATGTTCCCGCCGGTCATGCCAAAGTTTTCCCCGATTTTCAAAACAGCGCCTGCCTGTAAAGTACTGAGGATTACCGGATGGTTTGCTCCGACTGGATTTGAGGAAAGCGAAGAACGAAGCTGCAGACCAGGCCCCAAGTCCATTTTGCTTTTCCGATGTTTTTGGATCAGCGGGAAACCGAATATCCGCCATCCCTGCCTTACCTTGATGCCGTGGCAGAGAAAAAATATCCGGATCAACGGCCATTGCAGCAGGCGTACCAGGTTGTTTGAGATTTTCCACGGCGTATCCAACAAATCAGTTGGCATTTATGCTTCCTTTCGCAATTTTTTCAGCAGCACTTTACAAAATTCGATCAATCTTTCGGCGACTTTTAATTCATCAAACCGCGAATGGGCCAGGTTTTTCGCGTTTGCTCCCATTTTGGTCCGGAGATTTTTGTCAGCCATCAGGGTTTGCAAGGCGCCGGCGATTGCCTGCGGTTCCGGTTCGACAATGATTCCGGCTTCTGAATCGGCCACTTCCGGCAGATGACAGCCGGGAGTGATCAGGACGGGCGTCCCATAGCCGAGCGCTTCAATGACGGCGCCGGGGACGCCTTCGCTGTATGATGGAAGGACAAAGATCGACGCTTTTTGCAGCAACGCCGCTTTGAACGCTCCGCGAACGAGACCGGGGAAGAATACATTTTCTTCAAGGTTGTTCGCTTTGACCATTTCCTGCAGCGTGGATAGATAGCCCCCCTCATCAGGACCGGCAAGTATTAACTGCCATTCGGGAAATTGGCTTGCGCATTGACACCAGGCCTCCAGCAGGATTGCCGGACCTTTTTTGGGGTGAAGACGGGCCATGAAGAAGACAAAAGGCCGATCTTTTCGTTCGGGCAAAAGCGCGTTGAGAACAGCTTCCGGATCATCTGCCTGAAGGAGCGGAAAGAGGAGACCATTTTGTGCCTTGAAGAGCGGGCAGGTAATCCCTACCGTACGGACCTGATCCGCTTCATCATCGCTGAGTACGATCCCGCCGGCGGCGCGTTGAATATTGGGTTTTTCGATCAGTTTCCAATAAGGATATTTTTTGATTTTATGGCGGTTAAAGGCCCAGGGATCAAAACAGCCATGCGGAAAATAAAGGTAAGGGACTTTCTGTTTTTGACATATTTTCGGTCCGATCCAGCTAAACCAGGTCCAAACGCCATGAATGATCACAATATCATAGCCGTTCACATGGTCAATAAGCCATTTTTTCAGTTTGGGCGCATAATAGAAGGTGGCCGGTAAAATTCTCTTATCACGGTTCAGATAAACGGTCCGAACCCCATTTTCTGCCGCCTCGAAATAATCTTCTGTAAATTTCAGATCGATATCTTCGTCAAGATTCCCGGTCGATGACACAATCGTTACGGTATGGCCTAATTTTTGCTCAGACTGAGCCAGCTTGTCCAACTGTGAAGCGGGCCCGCCGGTTTTTGTGGCCCGAATGTAGTAGGGTATGACGTGCAATAATTTCATGGGATCGGTTCTTTCACGATTCGTTGAGGTTTCTTTCTGAAATCCTGCTTTGGGTCTGAATTCCTTCAGAACAGGGATATGTGAAGAGAAAAAGTCGTTCTTACAGTACCCAAGGGTATCTGCGAGATGTCAGCGAAGATGGCAGATTTGATATTCTATTTTTGACATCCGGATCATAATTTCAGCGAATTTCAGATTTTGCCTTTTTCTGTATTGGCGGGACCGGATTCACGCTCCAGGACCTGAAAAAGAATAAGACGCCTGCCAGATAAGGCATTGCCATTGTCCCCATGGATTGCAGTCCCCAGGTTTCGGAACTTCCCCAGACCATCCAAAACGTGCTCATCAAAGTCACACCAAGCGCTTTTGTGATGATCGGCGTGTCCGGGTCAAAAAAAGCGTCAAATCTTCGGCAAAGCCAACCTGCCCCCGCCATCAGGAGAATGACTCCGATGAATCCCCCCATTTGGTAGAAACTGCCGATGAGAGAGGATTTGGAGCCATACAGCACTTGTGAATAAATCAGCGGATAACTTTCCTGTTGGGCATTCAACCAGTCGACCATAAAATATTTTTGCGGAAAGAACCGGCCCGGAATCCAACCAAAGAGGATATAGTTTAATAAGGGAATTCCGAATGTATGACCGGTCCAGGTGTCTGTTAAATAACTTTCCACCCAAAAAATTGGCAGCATTTGAGTGTCAACGCCGGAAATCAGAGCCAGCCCCTGCCCTTTGATATCAGTGACAGTCTCGCTGATTGATGCGCCGATGTTGGAAAGATCCCAGGTCGTGTGCCCCCGGGCCTGAAACAGCAGCACACAGAAAAGAAGAATGGCAATGAAGCCGATTGGCGGGCTCGTTTTCTTTTGTTTTATCAAATACGTAATCACCAGTGCGATGATCATGGAAATCGTAATATAACGCGACCAGGCATGCGGAAGCGAGAATACCAGAAAGACCAATCCCAGGAGTACTCCCCATACGCGGTAAGCGGGCTTAGGCCATAAATTGAGGAGAATAATCGGATAAAACATAAAGACATATCCGTTTTGCTGGTACCCGGTTACCTCACCGGAAAAACGTCCGGAGATTACGGTGGCGTCACCTCCCCAGGATGTAATACCGGATCGTGAAGCGATCAAAGAAAAACCGCCAAATCCCAAAAACAGGAATAACCACAGCCAAAATCGCGGATATTTCGGACTGGGATTTATGCTGTGAGGGAGTTTGATGCTTTTGGGGTGGGTTCTGAAATAGACGATAAAAAATACCAGGATCCCGATCACGATTACAAATGTTATCCATAGTGCGTGCCTTGGCCCGCCGCTGAGGTTCAGGTAAAAATCGTGGTTTTCCAGGTTGCCGCTGAGTACAGCGCCCAGAGGGGAGAGAATGAAATACAGGAAAAAAGCCACCCAGGACCAAAAGCCGACGTTCAGCCAATGGAATAATTTTCGTTGAATTAAGAAGATTGCCAGGACGGTTAATTCAACGCTGAAAATGAGCGCTGAAATGATTAATACCTGTGAGGCCGATAGCTTTGCCAACATTTTATCGTGTCAGATCTCCATCTGTTCATAATTCGGATATCAAAAGTTCGAAAATTTATTTAAAGGAAAGAAATGATTCGCGATTGGGGATAAATAATTCCGATAAAGACAGCCCGGAGCTCTTCCTGATGGATCTTAGCATATAGGCGAAGGCAGCCAGATAAGCCAGGAATGAAGCGATTGCTGCGCCGAGGATTCCGAAACGGGGTAAGAATACTGTCAGGCTAAGCAAGGTAACGGTTAAGGCAACAATTTCGGAAATTCCGGCGCGTAAGGGCAGGTTCTCGGCTTTCAACACGGTCTGTAACACGGTATTGGTACTGAGTGGGATGGAGGCAATACATAGAATGCTTGCGATCGATATCGCCTTTGTGTACGCAGACCCGAAAAAGAGAAGGATAATTTGAGGCGCCAGAAGGGCCGTCAGGATTCCGATTGCTGCGGAGCCCCAAAAAGCCAGCTGGACGAAATAGCTGATGGTCCGGTTTGCATTTCCCGCGGCAGCTTTTTTGCTGATGGTTGGCAGTGCTACAATCGATAAGGTTGACCCAACCAGTGTGACGACCGTTGTCAATGTGACCGCTACCGCATAGTATCCTAACTCCTCCGGAGGAAGAAAGATGGAAATGATCATGTGGTCCAGGCGATTATTTAACCAGGCTGTAATCGTTGAAAGGTGGGCTTTGATCCCATAACTTAACAAAGGGCGGATCAAATGAAGTTTTATATGAAAACTGATCAGGTGATGCCGGGCTGCCAACGCGATTGCGACGATCAATGTAAGGAAGTACGCCGCCAGATAGACCAAAATAACTTTTTCTATTGTGAGGGCGTTTATCGCAAAAAAAAACACCAGCCCCAAAACCATGAGCACTGGTAATGAAAAACGGATGATGTTTACTTCTCGAAACAGAAGTTTCCCGCCTAAGAAATTTTGTATGTACAACATGCCAAAATTTAAAGGAATATAAGCGAGGTAAGTCAGTCCCAGGCGGATGTGTTCGGGGGAATAGTCTCTCAAAACGATTGGAATAACAATGATTCCAAGCAAAATTAAGCAAACGGATTGAATAACCCCGAGGATTAATGAAGTGGCCAGGAATTGTTTATCCATCTCCGGTTTTCTGGAAACGAAATAAGAAAGCGCTTCGGTGATGCCAACACTTCCGATGGATGCCAACATGCCCGGCCATAAGATGATGGCAGTTAAAATTCCTTTTCCCGTTGGGCCGAGCGATCTGGCTGTGATCATTCCTGTAATGACGCCGAATGCCTGCAGGATAATCGAAACAACGAAGGTCGTACTGATGTTTTTAACAATCTGATTATTTTGAATAAATTGAGTTAGACGGGAGAATATTGGCATAATTCTATGGTTGTTTTAGCGGGATTCCGTTTCTTAGGAAAAAAATTGCGGATGACAGGCCGGTTCAAAACGCGCTTTTGGGGTTTTAGAACTTGTTCCCCAAAAATATGGGATGAATGAAAGCGCGGATTGATGTGCTAATTTAGCATATTTAGTTTTTCCATGGACTTTCCTGCACTCTCCGGCTTCTTTTTCCAGTAATACTTCTGATAATTTGAAAAATTATTGTAATTGTGATAATGGCCCGCGTATGGATTCCCCCTCAGCTTGAGATTATTAAACACAATGCCAAGGATGTTTGCATTTACCTGTTGGAATTGCAGGATTGCCTGGCGCAGCGTGCTCTTCCGCGTAACGTTTGGACGAACGACCATCAGCACGCCATCCACGAGCGATCCCAGCACGGTGGCGTCGGTTACGGCTAACGCGGGCGGGCTGTCGATGATGATGATATCCGCGTATTGACTTATGGTGGTAAGCGCAGTCTTCGTATGCGGCGAGCCAATTAATTCGGATGGGTTGGGCGGGAGCGGTCCGCTTGTTAACACTTTTAATGATGGGATCGAAGTCGCTTGCAATAAATTAACCGGGTTTTCATTCGGTACGCTGAAGATGGTGGAAAACCCGAATTCGTTTGGCAATCCAAAGAATTTGTGCAGAATCGGTACCCGCAAGTCACAATCGATTAATACGACATTGAGGCCATTCTGAGCCATTACAATTCCCAGATTGCAGACAATGGTGGATTTCCCTTCTCTGGGTTCGGAGCTGGTCACCAGAAGTTTCCGTACCGGATTGTTTGTTCCCGAATGACGAATTTGGGTGCGCAGCATGCGGTAAGCTTCCGCGGTTGGCGACCGTGGTTCGGACATTGTGACTGCAAGTCCGTCTTTGACTTTGAAATGATTGATGACACCCAGGACCGGAAGCCCAAAGAGTGCGGTGATCTCCTCCGGTGTTTTGACGGAAGCATCCATAATTTCACGCAGGAAGAGAAACATCGTGACCAGCAAAGCGCCGGCGAGAAATGCGATTGCAGTATATTGCGTTGTTTTCGGCCTGACAGGTTTTTCGTTGGGTAACGCAGGTTCAATCTGTACGATTGAGGATACGGATTGCGCTTCATACAGACGAATCTTTTCATAGGATTGCTGCAAGGTCAGATAAATGGTACGGTATTGGGAAACTTTTTCAGTGAGTGATTCTTTTTCCGCCAATTTCTGTGCGTTAAGCGCTTCGACTTCATATTTGATTATTTGGGCGTCTGTCTCGGCGATCTGATTTTCCAGTGCCTGTTTCGATTGGACAAAGCGTTCAGTCTGAATACCCTGGATATAGTCAGAAAAAATCTCCACGATCGTGTTGGCGATGGCCGCCGCAACGAACACGTCCTGATTTTCGACCGTCACAACAATCAACTGCGTATCCCGCAAGGGTGAAACACGCGCCATCTTCGTTAATGCTTCGGTGGAATAATCGAGTTTAAGCTGATCAATGATCATCTGCAGGATGGGCGTCGTAATCATCATTTCAGAGTAGGTGTCCGCCAGCTTTTGCGACATCAACACGGAGTTATAGTCTGAACTTTTATCCGCGGGCGCTTCGTTGACCAATATGGTTGTTGACGCTTCATAGATTGGCGTCATTTGCCGGCAAAAGTAGAACACAGCTCCGCCGCAAATGGCGCCGGTAAGAAAAATGAGCCAGGCCCAATGTTTGAAAAGTGAAAAAAACCTGCCCAGATCAATTTCACTTTCAAATTCGTACGCTGAATTTGATTCAGTAGACATTAAAAATAGTTTTTCCTTTATGAATAAAATGCTGACGGATAGCCGGTTTTTATCTCACAGATCGCGTATTCTGGCAGATCAATCAGGATTTGACGATCCTGCAGCAGATTTAGCAGCACTTTGACGCGTTCGGTTCCGCTGATTCGAGTGTTGAAAATTCCCTCGTAATCGGCGAAGGGGCCTGCGTTGACCAGGACCGGATCTCCTTTTTTCAGGCCCGGGAGATTGTTGACGCCGGGCTGGGCGATTTTTGGTACGCGTGTCTGGATCTCTTGAATGATGGTTCCGGATACATAGGCCAGGTCGTCGCCAAAATATAGCAGCCCCACTGTTCCGGGGATTCGGTTGTATTTTATTAAATTGAGATCATCCTTATCTACCCGGATAAACAGATAACCCGGAAAATAAGGTTTGGTTTTCATCGAGCGGGGATTGACAGGACAAACAGACAGTTGCGGAAGATAAAATTCCGCTCCCATCGTTTCCAACTGTTTTGCGAGAAAGAATTCCTTGTTTGTCTTGCTCTGTAAGACAGACCAAATTTTGTTCACAATATTCCCTCGTCCATTTCTCCTAACAGGCAAGCTCCGCCCTTATGACATTCAAATCATGTCACCGGTTTTTTGATATGTTTGCCGAAATCCTCTTTCGGATGGAACTTAAGCGCGCTTTGCTTGAAAGATGCGTTTATTTTCAAAGCAAAATCATTTCGGCTGTTTTTTTTATCGCTCCGAGCCGTTCATTTAATATGATTCGGAGTTACTTTCTATCTGATAAAATTAAAAAAAGAGTGCATTATGATTTTTTTAAATCACTAAAAATATAATTATTTTTGTTCTCTTTATTTTTTCTTAAATCGAAAAGATAGAAATGTTTATTTCAATAAAATTATTCTAT
>CALCQT010000123.1 GCA_937894825.1 uncultured Anaerolineaceae bacterium | reverse complement strand
AAATTCCTGATCACCAATTCTGATACTGGAATACATTAATTATCTATAATAATCGCTTTCGCGCAACAGATAAAAAAAATCCGATCTGAAACGAGAAAATTTCGCCGTTTCTTTACAATTTTGTTAAATAAACAGCCTAAATTTTACAATAAAGCAGGTAAAAATTACTCGCATTAATTTGGATTATGCGATGACTTCAAGAATCGACTGGTAACCACTTGTCCCAATAATAATATGATCCAGCATTTTTATTTCAAGCAGATTCCCCGCTTGTTGAACATTTTTCGTCACGGCAATATCGGCGGCGCTGGGTTTCGGATCGCCGCTGGGATGATTATGCACCAGGATAATCGCCGCGGCGTTTCTGGCGATCGGCTTCTGAAAGACTTCCGCAATCCGCACAGGGGAACTGTTCAATGAACCGCGATAAAGTTTGTCAGTGGCAATGTGACGATTGCGGGTATCCAGATTCAGTACCCATAACTCTTCCTGCATTAAAGAACCCATTTCATAACATACGAAGTTAAACACGTCCTCACCGCTGCGAAAGGCAATCTTTTCATTCTCATCCGTCAGCACGGATAATCTTCTGCCTAATTCCACGGCAGCCAAAACCTGCGTTGCTTTGGCCACGCCGATGCCTTTTTGTTTGCTCAATTCGTCAACAGACGTCCGCTTCAGCCCGCTCAGTCCGCCGTGCGTGTTCAGCAGCCGTTTCGCCTGATCGATCACATTCTCACCCTGCATGCCATTCCGCAGCAGGATCGCGATCAGTTCATAGTTGGATAACGCATCCGGACCCTGACGGGCCAGGCGTTCGCGCGGCCGTTCCGCCTCTTCCAGGTCCGAGATACGATTTGCAAACGGCTTTTCTTCATCGATATCGGGCATATCCGCTCCATTGTGTTTATTTTCCGCAAATATTCTTTGTTAAATTATAGTGCTTTTCGCCTGATCGCATGAGTCATCTTACTGAATCGTGCATCGAATCATTTGTCATCAGATTCATAACGATTTATTGAAAAGCACTTGACATACCTAATCATATTAGGTAATATCCTAATATAGTTAGAAAGAGGTAATAAATTATGAGACTTATAAAATTTGAAACAGTTTATCAGATGACTTTCATGCCCCGCGTATTTCCGGTAAATTGTTATTTGGTCGAAGAGACGAATGACCTGACATTAATTGACGCAGGCATGGAATTTTGTGGAAAAGATATTCTCAAAACGGCGTCCGGGATTGGGAAACCGGTCACACGAATCGTTCTGACACATCCGCATGCCGATCATATCGGCGCGTTGGATTATCTGAAAGCAAACCTTCCGGAGGCATCCGTTTTCATCTCTGAACGTGATTCTCTCCTGATGAACGGAGATTTATCCCTGAAGCCCGGAGAAGAGAACACGCCAATTCGCGGAGGATTTAAAAAGGACCTGAAGACACACGCGGATGTTTTGATCGCGGAAGGAGATTCGATTGGGTCCTTGCAAGCGGTTGCCGTTCCGGGACACACGCCCGGTTCAATGGCCTTTTATGATCCGCGATCAAAAATGTTGATTGCCGGTGACGCGTTCCAAACCAGAGGCGGATTGGCTGTGACCGGCGACACACGGATCCTGTTTCCGTTCCCATCCGCAGCCACCTGGAGCAAAAGACAGGCCGTAGCGAGCGCGAGAAAACTAAACCGGATGGATTTTCGTTTTCTGGCTGTCGGGCATGGGGATGTGCTCGGAAATCCCGCATCGCTGATCGAAGCTGCGATTCGGCGGGCAGAAGCTAAATTGACAAGGCAGGTGTAACCTTGGCGAAAGCAGGATTAACGGAAGAAGCTGTACTGCGGGCGGCCATTGCGATCGCCGATGAAAAGGGGCTCAACCAGGTGACGCTGAAAGCGATCGCCGATCGGTTGAGAATAAAAACACCGTCACTGTATACCTATGTGGACGGGTTGCCCGGACTGAATAATCTGCTGGCAATTTATGGACTGCAAACGCTGCGGAATGAACTTGCGGAGGCCGCGGTCGGATTATCAGGCAGAGATGCTGTTCACGCAATGGGAAGCGCCTATCTTCGTTTTGCCAGAAAAAACCCCGGCTTGTACGAAGCCACCCAATCGGTCAACAAGTGGCAGGACGAGCGTACCGAAAAACTATCCAGCGAGGTTATTGATCTGGTTGGCAAAGTTCTGGCCGCTTTTCCGCAAGCGGAGAAAGATCAGACACATCTTATCCGGATGTTCCGGTCAATCTGTCACGGATTCGCTTCTCTTGACAGGAATCATGGTTTTGGCATGCCGGTCAGTGTTGAAGAAAGCTTCTTTCTCGCGATCGAATTAATGCTGGCCGGCATCCAGTCAGAATACTGCGAAAATGCCGGCTGAAACCATTTCGATCCAACCGCGCCGCATCAGGATGCGGCGCGGTTGGCCTGTTAATCGTTGTGGACACCTGGGCCGGAACTTTCATCCAGCCACTGCAGACCCTGACGATATAGCTCATAGAAATGATGCGTCGGACCATTTCCTTTGCCGATTTCCAGCGCATGTTCGATTGCGGTTGTCACATAGCGTTTTGCCCGTTCCACTGCCTGAGGGATCGTCAGGCCAAGCGCGAGGTTCGAGGCAATGGCGGAGGAAAACGTGCAACCTGTTCCATGCGTATTTTTGGTCTCGATCCGATGGGTCTCAAATTCATAAAAACGATTGCCATCATAAAGGACGTCCACGGCATTCCCAATCGCATGCCCGCCTTTCACAATCACGTTCTTACATCCCATTTTATAGATTTCTTCTGCCGCGGCTTTCATTTCCGCAAGTGAGCCAATCGTCTTGCCGGTGATTTTTTCCGCTTCAGGAATGTTCGGCGTTAAAACATCAGCCAAAGGAATGATCAGCTGAATCAACGAGTCAACAGAATTTGGATCCATCAAGGGTGAACCATTTTTCGCAACCATCACCGGATCGATCACAACATTTTTCGGGCCATATTGCTGCAATTTCTCGGCGACGGCTCTCATGCAGACCGGTGTCGACAGCATCCCGATTTTTACAGCGTCGACTTCGATATCCTCAAAAACAGCATCAATCTGTTTTTGTATCATGTCCGGTGTAATGTCCTGGATATCAATAACCCGGCTGGGATTCTCAGCTACAACCGAAACGATCAC
>CALCQT010000122.1 GCA_937894825.1 uncultured Anaerolineaceae bacterium | reverse complement strand
AATTTACGCAGACCCGCCCTGGCAATACAAATTATTCAATGGCACAGGAAACGGATCGGCCGCGAAGCATTATCGAACCATGAAGCCGGAAGATATATTCAATCTACCGGTCCAGGACATAGCGGCCGACGACTGCCTTCTGTTTCTGTGGGTCACATTTCCGAACCTTGAAATAGGCCTGGAAACGATAAAACGCTGGGGGTTCAAATACAAGACAGCCGCTTTCGTATGGGTAAAGAGAAATAAGAAATCGCCTGGCTGGTTCTGGGGGCTTGGAAGCTGGACCAGAGCAAACGCGGAAGTCTGTCTTCTGGCCACAAAAGGCAAACCGAAGCGCGCGTCAGCGTCAGTCCATAGCATAATCGACGCCCCGATCAGCCGTCACAGTGAAAAGCCGGCCGAAACCCGTGACAGGATCGTTCAGCTTGCGGGGGGGGGATCAATGATCGAACTATTTGCAAGAAAGACCGCCCCTGGCTGGGATTCCTGGGGCGACGAAGTGGAAGGCGGTGAAACCGAATGAACAAACTAAAAAGATTCAAGATCGGACTGTTTACAATCACCCTGGGAATGGTCCTGGTGGGCGCGTCCTTCGCCCTGGCTGACGATAAAGCAGTCGCCGAAGGAATTATCCTACCGGAAGAATTAAACGAAACCACGGCCATTCTGACGCCGTCTGTGGCTATTGCAGAAAATGAACCAACCACACAGCCGGAGGAATGGATCGACGCCGTGGCGACGGCTTACTGTCCTTGTGAAATATGCTGTGGAAAATGGGCGCTGAATCGCCCTGACGGTATCGTCTACACGGCCAGCGGAGCCATAGCCGAAGAAGGTGTCACAATCGCGGCCGACTGGTCCGTGTATTCGCCAGGTACTATCCTTTACATAGAAGGCATAGGCGAACGGACCGTCCAGGATCGCGGCGGAGCCATAAGCGGCCAGAAGATCGACGTATTCTTCAATAGTCACGAAGACGCCCTTCGCTTCGGCCGCCAGGAAGTCCGGATCAAAGTTATTTCTGATACAGAGAGGTAAAACGATATGGAAATCAAAACACTTGTAGCGAAAGCACATGAAAACGCCGTGAAACACGGATTCTGGGAACCGCCCCTTTCCTTCGGAACGGCGATCGCACTGATTCACAGTGAACTTTCCGAAGCCCTGGAAGAAGAACGCAACGGGAACCCCGACGTCTGGTTCGCTTGTAACGAGAGCGACAACTTTATTTGCACCCCACAAGACGAAACCGAATGTCTTATGTACGGCAAAGAAAGCCTTTGCAAGTACAGAAGTAGAAAGCCCGAAGGCGTGGCCGTCGAACTGGCTGACGCCGTGATCAGGATCGCGGACCTTTGCGGATACCTGGGGATTGACCTTGAAA
>CALCQT010000121.1 GCA_937894825.1 uncultured Anaerolineaceae bacterium | reverse complement strand
ATCCAGTCCTATTATGAAGACGAACCGCTGGAATTTGAGTTCGTAACCGACGGCGCCGAACTGGCCGCTCATACGAAAACATTCCAACTGGATCACACCTTTGAGATCGACGGCAAGACATTCGAGTTTCACCAGCTCCGATTTAATCCGGCGCAGCCCATCCTCTTCACCGGCATAATGCAGGCGAGGGTAGATTTCGCCGAGGTGGTTAAGTATGTGGAAGCGACCACGGACGAAGGGCAAAAGATACTGATGTACGGTGCTCATGCCCATCCTTACGAAGGATTCACGACCAAAATCCCTGATCCGGAAATCATCCGCGCACTGGAAACAACGAAAACGCTGACACTGACGCCCTGCTATCTGCCTGGTGGCCTGAGCGAGGAAGGTATCCCGCCCTTCGGAAGCCCGGCCTATGATTGCAATCCCGAGAACGCGGTCACGGTGACGATTCGGGAATAAACCGGAACAGAAGGAGTAAAGATGAAACAACAAACGATTGGGATAATTGCGCTCCTGTTTATAATCGCCGCGATGGCGTTTCCCGCTGCCGCTGCATCAGATGAGAATGAACGAGAGACTTTTCTGCAAAATTTCGAGGCGGACTACAACACAAGTATTATCAATTCCACCAATCCATATAACAAGCCGGTACGTATCCTGAAGACGACGAAAAGCGGCATCAGCGTAATGCTGGACAAGGTATTGGTCACGGAAGATGCGCTGGCGGTATCGTTTCTGATCAGCGGGGATTTCCCGCGAGAGAATCTCCGCGAGGTGCGGCTGTTTGCCAATATTGATATCGGTCCGCTGCTGCCTTACCCGCCGGATTCATTTGAAGTGGTGGACGGAGGAGGTGGAGGCGGAGCCCCATGGCTGTATCTCCTGACTGAAGGGAATGACAAGCCGTTGGTGGCGATGGATGTTGCCGAAGCTCGATTAATGTCACCTGAGGGCTATGTTTCTCCGTCTGATCCGATCCAGGTCAGGATCCGTGTTCCACGAATTGATATCAGTTGGGAATATATCGACGCAAACGGGATCATGCAAATCCAGTCCTATTATGAAGACGAACCGCTGGAATTTGAGTTCGTAACCGACGGCGTCGAACTGGCCGCTCAAACGAAAACGTTCCAACTGGATCACACCTTTGAGATCGACGGCAAGACATACGCGTTTCACCAGCTCCGATTTAATCCGGCGCAGCTCATCCTGTTCACCGGCAAAATGCGGGTGCGGGAAGATTCCGTCGAAGGAATCTGGTATGTTGAAGCGGTTACCAGCGAAGGAGAAAAGATAACGTTGTACTCCGCCATTTACCGTCCTTACGAAGGATTTAACGGAAAAATCCTTGAGCCGGAAATCATCCACGCACTGGAGACGACAAAAACACTGACGCTGACGCCCTGCTATCTGCCGGGACTGGCTGAGGAAGATAATTCTTTCCCGAACCCGGGAAACCCGGCCTATGACTGCAGTCCGGAGCGAGCGGTCACGGTGAAGATACGGGAATAAAAGCCAAGCCGTTCCCACATCAACAAAAGACGCCGCTTTTTTGCGGCGTTTTTCGTTACATTCATCCGGCATTCAGTCATCAGCTTATGACCTCTGAATCAACAATCGTTTACACTTTTCAACTGTGAGTTTTTTTGAAAAATACGCATTGAAAGAGGATCGCGATGCTTTTACTGCACGTTTCTGATATCCACTTCCGTTTAGATTATGGCGGCAACCCATTCACGAAAAGGCTGCTGGACGAACAGATCAACCCCACCCGCCATCTGATGCGCCTGCTCGAAGGCGCAAAAGGCCTGAACCCGGACGGTATCCTCTGCACCGGAGACCTGGTTCACCGTGGCGGCACCGAAGATTATCTCGCACTGAATCGCTTGTTTGACCAATTCTTTCCCAGTGTACCCTTCCTCTGCAGCCTCGGGAACCATGATAACAAAGCAGCTTTTTTTCAGGCCAACCAGTTATCCGAAAACAGGTTTTATTCGACCATGGTTGCGTTGGGAAATTATCGTATCGTCAGCCTGGATTCCGGCGTTTATCTGGAACATGACGGTCTGATTGATGAAGAACAGTTTTCGTGGTTCAAACAATTGCCAGCCGCAGGCGGACAAACAAAAACGCTGCTGCTGGTGCATCACCCGCTGACCTGGCACGACGGGCCGCAGCTTTCCATGCCGGCCGGATACCTTCATCGAACATGTTCAAGCCAGCGGCGTCCAAGCCATCTTTTGCGGGCACAAACATGAAACCAGGATCGATTTTGTGGGGAAAATTCCCCAATACACCGGTACTGCAGTCGCCTATGGCATCACAGACGAGGACGGAGATATCCACGTTACCGACCGAACCGGGTTTAATCGGATTCAAATCTCCGAGGACGGGCAGCTGAAGGTTGAATTTATCCCTCTTTTTGAGCAGCCCAAGAAATCATTTTCTCTGGAATCCAAACCTTAATCCTGAATTATCTCAGGAATTCCTTTGATTTTGAGACGCTTACGGACCGTATGCGAGCAGCTGCAGTGCAAGTTTTTTTTGTTATAATAGTACAGTAGGTTTATTCACAATGCTGTTGACGTGTTGAAGCAAGTGCAAAACATCCCGGCGTTTTGTGAAAATTAAAGGCTTCTACAACAAGGAATGAGAGCTATATATGATTGATGTCAATGAATTGAGAAAAGGTGTCACTTTCGAATTGGACGGCAACCTGTTAAAAGTGTTGGAATATGAACATAACAAAACCGGCCGCGGCAACGCCAGCATCCGCATCAAAGCCCGAAACCTGCGGACAGGCGCCACGTTTGAACGCACCTTTACTTCCGGGAACCGTGTCCAGGACGTCCGGCTCGATTTTCACAATGTGCAATATTTATACGGCGACAGTGACTTCTACTATTTTATGAACAATGAAACTTTCGAGCAACCGGCCGTACGTGCCGACATCCTGCAAGATGCCGCACCGTATCTTAAAGAAGGTGTCGAGGTTAAACTCACCTATTATCATGATGAAATCATCGATGTGGAGCTCCCCATCAGCGTGGATCTGAAAGTGGTCCAGGCCGACATCGCCGTTCGTGGCGACACCGCCACCGGCGTCACCAAACAGGTGACGGTCGAAACCGGCGGCAAAGTGAATGTGCCCAATTTCGTCGTGGAAGGCGACACGATCCGCGTCAACACATCGACCGGTGAATATCTGACCCGCGTTTAATTCGTCATAATTAACCATATACGGCAGAAAGATTCTGCCGTTTTTTTTATTAAGCGAGCTTTAAACTAATAATTGCCATAGAAATTTATTAATAAATGCGATCAGCCTGCTTTCCATGGAAAGCATTGGTATAATCTTAAGCAACTTGGAGGTATTTTTACGTGAAACAACGAGGACAAACGAATTTTGTTTATTTGCTCTTACTGGTGGGAATCATATCGCTATTGCTTTATTCCTACACCGGAGACCGC
>CALCQT010000120.1 GCA_937894825.1 uncultured Anaerolineaceae bacterium | reverse complement strand
CGCGATACAATTTTTTATATTCCTGCTGAATTATTTCGTTCATAGCCTGAATCTCTTTCATTCTCATATGAATGGATTTAATTTAGAATCACCGCACAGGTCATACCAATAATCATACTGGCCGCTAAAGAAAAATGTTCCAGCCACCACAGGCGCTTGATTTTGCTTAAGCGCTCAAAGGCCAGCATACTGATGCCGGAAATGCAGGCAATCAAAATCGGGATATAGTTTTTATTGACCGTCGCATCACCGATATACGCCCCGAAATAGGTGCTGCACAGACCGACAAACATACAAATCGTGGCGTATGAGGCAAAATTCTTTTTACGCACAGGCTGCGCTTCCGCCGGATCGGACGTCTTTTTCCCTCCGATTTTATCCAGATAGGCACTTAAAAAGAACATACAGCAGATCAGACCGCCAATGATTCCGACTGCCATGACCAGTGCGATGGTGGCAAAATCGGAGGGAGTGATCGCGGCGATATCGGTCATGCCATGATAATCCAACGCCTGCAGGACGATATCCGTTACCTGCAGTTCATACTGCAGCGCGCCGATTACCGATAATCGGAGCCAGGCCATCGGCACGCCCAGCGTTCCGCTTAAGGCGAACATCCCGATCAATATACTGATGGCGGGCAGAACCGTGAAGGTCGCGCTGGATATGACCACCATGCGCAAAACGGCTTTCTCCATTCCGATCAGCACGCCCAGGCGGTAACTTTTCAAAATCAGGACACAACACATCGCTGCCAGAAACACCAGGATGACGCCGCAGACCAGGTACATCTGCCACGAGTTGACCATACTGTAATAGGCTTCCATAGACTTATCCTTTGTTGGAATCAGTTTTTTGTTGTCGATTTTATTCTTTTATGCGACGTCCCGGGGAAAATAGTGTCAATCTATGACAATACCCACACGCAACGTCCAAATTCTGATGAAGGAACAGGAAATATTTTGATGAATTTTATACTACTTTAGAAAAAAGCGCTTCGTACTGTTTCGCCGTCTCATGAATGTCAAACGCCTTTGCGGCCTCCAGGCTATAACTGCGATATGCCAGCAATTTTTCCGGGTCCGTCAGGAGTGTTCTGAGGTCCCGTTCAAAGGCGTCTGTGTCATCCGGGTCCTCAAGAAAACCATTTTTCAGTGGCGTGAGAATCTCCGGATTCCCGCCGGCATCGCCCAGGACCAGCGCCAACCCGCAAGCCATGGCCTGAATACCAACGACCGGCAGCCCTTCCGAACGGGAGGGCAGAAAAAGAATGTCACTGTCCTGAAAAATGGCAATCACTTCTTCCGGTGTTTTCCATCCGGGCAATGAAAAACGGTCTTCCAATCCGGCTTCAGCGATCAAGCCAAGAAGTGTGTTCTTGTCCTGTCCATCGCCGATCAGTGTGCAGTGCCAGGAAAGGTCGCGCAGCCTTGAGCAGGTCGCGACAATCTGCTGCAGATTCTTCTGCGGTACAAACCGGCCTGCAAAAACGATCTGCGTGACCGAATGCGGATGAACGGCGGGTGCGTGAATTTTCTGATAATCGATCCCGTTGTAAATCACATCAATCGGAACAGCATAACTCTTCAAAGCCATGGATTTGGAATATTCGCTGACCGCCACTACGCGGGCGGCGTTTTTCCAGATGGGCGGGGTAAAGGGAAAAACAAATTTAAACCAGGTACCGGTTTTTTCAGGCGAGGCGCCTGGGATATCACCCAGATGCGCGGTCAACACATAGGGTCTTCTCAACAGCCAGCCAACGATCATTCCAACGGGTCCGGCTGGTACCGCAAAATGGACGTGCAACAGATCCGGCTGAAAATCTTTCATTGAAAAAAGACAATAACGCAAGGCTGCAAAAATATATCCCATCATCGCCGGAATCCCGGCGCGAAACATCTCTTTCCGGTTGGAGGGTAGCCGAATCACTTCCACACCGTCAATAATGTCTTTCTTTGCCAGGTCGCCATAGTGCGCCGTGACAACCCGCACCTGATGCCCGGCAACGACCCATTCATGGGAAAGGTCCCTGGCGATAGGGCCGCCGCCGCCGCCAACCGGCGGGAACTCATGGATGAGAACCAGAATTTTCATTTTCTTTTTTGGGATCGAGATTGATCAGCTTTCGGACATGATAGGTCTTCTTGTCTTGAGACTCATAATAGGCCCGAACCAGCAATTCAGCAATGAGCCCCATCAGGATGGATTGAAAGCCCAATATAAATATCATCGTGCTCATTTGGAATAGCGGCGATTCCATCACGGAAACACCCCAGAAGATGCGCCGGACCGCCAGGAACAGCAACACCAGTGCGCTGATGCCCGATAGCGCCAATCCGGTCCCGCCGAACAGATAGATGGGTTTGCTGGAATAACTGGAGAGGAATTTGACCGTGAATAAATCCAAAATTACTTTCAGCGTTCGTTCCATGCCATAATTCGCTTTGCCGAATTTGCGGGGATGATGTGTAACCGGCATCTCAACAATCTTCGCACCGACCGAGTTGGCAAAAGCCGGGATAAATCGATGCATCTCACCATACAGACGAAAACCCGTGATCACTTCGCGACGGTAAGCTTTCAGCGTGCAGCCATAGTCATGCAATGTGACACCGGTCACTGCGCAGATCAGACGGTTGGCAATTTGCGAAGGAATCCGGCGCATCGCGTTGTCCTGCCGGTTTTTCCGCCAGCCGCTGACCAAATCATAGCCTTCTTCAATTTTTGCCACCATCCGGGGAATGTCAACCGGATCATTCTGCAGATCGGCATCCATTAAAACAATAATCTCGCCTGAAGCATGATCCACGCCGGCCGCGATGGCGGCCGTTTGTCCAAAGTTACGCCGCAGGCACACGACTTTGACGTGCTCAGGGTCGGCATTGGCAATTTCTTTCAGCACATCCATCGATCCATCCACAGAGCCGTCATCGACCAGGATAAATTCCCAATCACGAATGTCTCGAAGCGCGTTTTTTACCGCCTCATATAACAAAGGAAGGTTGTCATGCTCATTATAAACTGGCGCTACAACAGATAAGTACATAGAGGGTATATCTCCGCTTTTGATTCCGTTTTGTTTTCCGACACGGGACTTCGGTTTCTATTTCAACGATACCGGCAAAACAGATCCCAAATCGAATTATCAATCTTCAAACAAGTTTATTCATCAAGATTTATTGCTGCCCAGGCTTCCATCGTGTGATCTAATTTCTCCTGAAGCGCGGTGTATTGAAGCCCCAACTGCGTTATCGCTTCAAAGTCAGACCCTTCCTGCGCTAAGCGGCTGCTTATTTCTGCCATTTCCTGCTCAAAGGCATGGATCTCTTTTTCAAGCCGATCCCGTTTCTCTTTGAGCCTTTTCAACTCATTCTTAGAAAGCGGTTGGCTGTCAGCCTCCTTTTCAGCCGGAGCGGTGCGGGGATCGTTTTTTTCCGTTTCTGCGCCTGACCCAGCACCGGTAATCTTTTTTTTTGCTTCTTTATATTCGCTATAAGATCCCCGAAAAACGTTCATCGTCTTCCGATCAGGGAGAACTTCCCAAATTTGAGAAGCGATGGCATCAATCAGAAAACGGTCATGCGATACCAGTATGATTGTACCGTTAAACTCCTTGAGCACCGCCTGAAGCCCTTCCTGTGATTCCACGTCCAGATGATTCATCGGTTCGTCCAGCAGCAAAAGATTGGCGCCTTTCAGCCCCAGCATAGCAAGTGCCAACCGCCCCCGTTCTCCGCCGGACAAAACACTGACTATCTTATAAACATCATCACCGGTAAAATGAAAACGGGCCAGATAATTCCGGATATCCGCCGGCAGCATTCCCGGCGCGGCCGTGCTGATTTCATCCATCAGTGTGGCGCTGCGATCCAAGCCTTCATGCGCCTGTGCGAAATAACCGATATTCAGATTCACGCCAAGCGTGACATTCCCCGCCAATGGCGGAAGCAGACCCAGAATTGTTTTGATCAGTGTCGTTTTCCCGCCGCCATTCGGACCAATGATTGCGGCGCAATCACCGCGCGTCAGCGTCAGGTCCGGCAGAGAAAAAAGCGTCTTTTTGTCATCCTGATATCCGATTCGGACGTCGCTGGTGCGCAGCACCAGATCACCGGAACGCAGATCTGTGCCCAACCGCAAATGAAAGCTTGTTTTTTCTTTGCGCGGCATGGTGATTTTGGATTCACGCAGCATTCGTTCCAGTCGCGTCCGGCGTCCTTGTGCCTGACGGGTATTTTGTCCTTCAATATTTTTTCGAATATAGGCTTCTTCTTTTTCGATAAAAGCTTGCTGAGTTTCAAATTCGATCAGCTGCCGTTCATAGTAGGCTTCGCGCTGAACCAGATAAGCGCTGTAATTCCCGCGATAAACTTCAAAAGAGGGCGACAACTCCCAAATGGTGTTTACCGTCTGGTCCAGGAAATAACGATCATGGGAAACCATTAAAACCGCGCCGTTAAAATCCTTCAGAAAAGATTCCAGCCATTCAATCGCATAAATGTCCAAATGGTTGGTGGGTTCGTCAAGAAATAAAAGATCGGGATCCGAAACTAAGATTTTCGCCAGATAAGCCCGGGTGCGCTGCCCGCCGGACAACTGTTGCCAGGGGCGGTTTTCCTCTCCGTTTTTTATCCCCAATCCTTCAAGAACTTGTTTGACTCTGGTTTCAAATTGATATCCGCCCTGTTCTTCAAACAAAGTCTGTAATTTACCATACTCCGATAAAATATCATCCGGATCCGGGTTTGATGCCATTTGCTTTTCCAGCATCGTCATTTTTTCCTGGATTATGAACAGT
>CALCQT010000119.1 GCA_937894825.1 uncultured Anaerolineaceae bacterium | reverse complement strand
GCGGTGGGCAGACCGGAGTAAATTCTGCCGGGCAAGCAGGTACGCCGAAAGAACAGGATTGAGGATGGCGAAAGAAGAAGACAGTAAAATCAGTGTTGAAGGTACGATCGTGGAGGCTTTACCGGGCACGCAGTTTCGTGTTCAGTTGGACAACGGGCACCAGGTGTTAGCGTATTTATCGGGCAGGATGCGGAAGTTTTATATTCGGATTCTGTTGGGCGACCGTGTCAGGGTAGAAATGTCTCCGTATGATCTTACCCGCGGACGAATTGTCTACCGCCAGCGGAAACCGAATGAACCCGGCGGCCAAGAGGAATTAGGATAAAAATGAAATCCGGCATTCGCCGGATTTTTTTATCCCTCATATTTTGACATTTCACTCGTTGATGATTAGCATTTTTACTTTTGACACCCTTATATTTCTATTTCATACCGAAAACACCGGGTTGTAAAATTTTTAAGCTGAATGCACTGAACGTCATAAAAAAAACGATCTTGCATAATTCTCTATGGTATGATATTGAACGAGAGTGAAACATGGATAATAAAATCACAGTTATTGAAGGTCCTACGCCAACATTTGAAGCGGTCAATTCTGATTGGGCGCTTAGCATCAGCGAATCCCCTGAGAATTATGATGTTGTGATGACGAATTTGCGGACGATGAACGGACAGGGGTTGGTTGAACGTTGTTTCGAAACCTGGAAACAACAGGATACCATGTACTTGCATTACAGAAATACCATCGGTCTGGAGCAGCGGGCCCCGATTCTTGCCGCACGTCTGGTTAATTCAGAGGAAGGGGAGAAATTGATGCTGTGGGTTCGGATCAAGCCCGAACAAATTAAGCTTGAAGTGCATTTGGATGAAGACGAAGAATAGATCATAAAATTAATTTTTCTTTTGATCCTGTTCGTCTTATTACCGTTGTACAATTATTAACATGGACCCTGATAGAGAGTTTCATCCCTTTTTCCTTTTTTTACTGATTGTCTTCATTCTAATTTTCGCCGGACTATTTACCCCGTTCCGGGATCGGATCGGTTTTAAACTTGACGACATCAA
Organism: uncultured Anaerolineaceae bacterium; assembly: GCA_937894825.1. Classification (GTDB taxonomy): domain Bacteria; phylum Chloroflexota; class Anaerolineae; order Anaerolineales; family Anaerolineaceae; genus Flexilinea. Next base: position 6,491 of record CALCQT010000119.1, on the reverse strand, counting down.
ATCTCGTCTGTTTTACCGGATGAATGCCCCGGAACAGACAGTGTTTGTTCCGCAGGGGGCTCAAGGCGTTTCTTTTTCAACCACAGATTCCCTGCCAGACGTTTCCGTTACCCCTTATCTTTTAACCGAACTCCCTGCCGAGACAGAATTTGCGATGGCAACCGAAGCTGTTGCGACCAGTGCTTCGGCTGAACCGTCTCTTCAGCCCACCCAAACTGCGATGCAAACGATCACACCGACGCCGACCGAAACACCGGTTCCTTTGCCGCCCAGCGCCGCCATCAGTGGAGTTAAATATGAAGATCAGCATGGAATCTGGAATTATTGCGCACCGACCAATCTGTCGATGGCAATGACGTTTTGGGGTTGGGATGGGGACAGGATCAAAGCCGGCAAGTGGCTGAAACCGTTTGACAAAGACAAAAATGTGATGTTTTATGAAATGGAAAACTTTGTGCGGGAGATGTCCGGCCTGCGATCCGTTGTGCGGACCGGCGGAACACCCGAATTACTGAAACAATTGATCGTGGCGGGTTTCCCGGTGCTGATCGAAAAAGGCGCTTATATGCAGGAAGTCAACGGCCGCCTGAGCTGGATGGGCCACTATAACGTCGTCACGGGGTATGATGATGCGGAACAGGAATGGACTGTTCAGGATTCGTACTATACGGCAGATTATAAGGTCAGTTATGACTTGTTACAGGATGAGTGGCGTTCCTTTAATTTTCAGTTTATGGTGGTGTATCCGGGTGAGAAGGAAGCTGAATTATATGAAACCCTGGGTCCGTATACCAATAATGATTGGGTGACGAAAAATACCATGGCGATTGCGGAAAAGATGATTCAGGAAGCGGAAGACAGTGAATCATATTACTTTGCTTATTTCAATCGCGGATCGACTCAAATCGATATGAACGATTTTTACGGCGCTGCCCAGTCTTACGATATGGCGTTTAAATATTATGCGGAATTGGATGCCCAAACCCGGCCTTACCGCATGGTCTGGTACCAGACCGGCCCGTATCTGGCCTACTATTATTCGGGCCGCTATAGCGATGTGATTTCATTGGCTGATATCACACTGGCCAGCACACAGGAACCCTTTTTAGAGGAAAGTTATTATTGGCGGGCCATGGCCTATTTCGCGATCGGTAATATGAATGGCGCGGAATCGGACGCACGCGCTTGCCTTGAAGTCCACCCCGCATTCCCGGTTTGCGATGCTTTACTGGCAAAGATTGGAGTTCCCTGAGATGGGTGTGCGGATTCTTCATTTTTCAGATGCGCATATTGATACGGCTGCCGGCGGAAAACGGGATCCCAGCAGCGGATTGCCGGTGCGGGTGAACGATTTTCTCTCCGCGTTGGACCAGATTGTCGACAGCGCTATTCAGGAGAAGGTGGATCTGGTGCTGTTTGCCGGAGATGCTTATCGAAACCCGACGCCCGTGCCAACCTACCAGCGCGAATGGGGCAAACGCATGATGCGGTTGGCGGACGCGAAAATCCCGGTTCTGATGCTGACCGGAAACCATGACGTGGCGCCGGCCACCAGCCGGGCCAGTTCGCTTCAGGAATATGAGACCCTGGCGGTCCCCTATCTTCACCTGGCCCGGACGATCCGTCTCTGGGGGCCGCAGGATTTGAATGATGTTCCGCTGCAGGTGCTGACCGTGCCGTGGGCGTCCAAATCAACCATGATCGCCGCATTGGGCCTGCAGCGCCTGAAACAGGATGAACAGAATACGCGCCTGGAAGCCGAGCTTTCCGAGCGAATTCATGCTTATCTTGATGATAGTGATCCAGCCCTGCCGTTGGTGCTGATGGCGCATTACGCTGTGCCGGGAGCGAAATATTCCAAACGGCAAAGCGTCATGATTGGACGGGAGGTTTTGCTGTCGCCGGGACTGGTGAAGGACGACCGGATTGCTTATACCGCGCTGGGGCATATTCACCGGCATCAGGATCTGAACCCCGGCAACCAGCCGCCGGTTGTTTACAGCGGTTCCACCGAACGAGTGGACTTCGGTGAATCCGATGAAGAAAAAGGGTTTGTTCTGGTCGATATTTCGGGTGGACAGGCTTCATATACGTTTCACAGGCTCGCCGGCCGCAGATTTTACAACCTGGAGATTATGGTTCAATCTGCGGAAACTTTCCAACAGGAAGTGCTGAATGTTTTGCCGTCGCCGGAAAAAGCGGAAGACGCCATGGTCCGGCTGGTGCTGACTTATCCGCGGGAATGGGAACCTTTTTTGGATGAAAACGAACTCCGAAAACGGATGAACCAGGCCCTGGAGTTTCATCTGATCCGTAAACCTACGCAGCCCCAACGTATTCGAGCCCTGGGAGACGGAAGCGTAATGAATTTGGAACCGTCGGCCCTGCTGCGAAAATATTGTGAAGTGAACTCTTTTGAGGCGGAAGATACCGCAGCTTTGCTGGAACAGGCGGCTGCGATTTTTGATGATTTCTCCGGTCTTTAATCCGGACAAAATACCGCTCATGGATGCCGGTTATCCTCGGAGAAAATTTATGAACGATAAGAAAGGAAAATGCCAGCCGGCTGCTTTTCTCTGATTTGATTTGGGGTCAGCATAGCGGGACACTGTAAAGTGTTCGTCTATGGGGGTAGGTCATCGTGTTTGCCTTTTGATTCCCGATCCACTTTTAAATCGCTGAAAAATTGGGGCTATTGATGTCAGATAAAATTTTTGGAATACTTTTACTCTTTTTGCTGATTGTTGTGAATGGCGTGTTTTCCATGACCGAAATGGCTGTGGTTTCCATTCGGAAGGCCCGGCTGCAGAAATATGTGGATCAGGGAGATAAAAAAGCACAGGCGGCCCTGGAGTTGGCTGAGAACCCGGGCGCTTTTTTTTCAACCATTCAGATTGTGATCACGCTGGTTGGTGTAGTCACTGGTGGTTTGGGTGCCTCCACTTTTTCGGGAGACCTGGCCGTTCAATTGCGCAAGATCCAGTTCATTGCGCCCTTCGCAGATACACTGGCTTTTTTAATTCTTTCTGTCATCATTACCTACTTCAGTCTGGTGATCGGAGAATTGATTCCGAAACGTCTGGCGATTGCGGATCCCGAAGCAATTTCGATGCAGATGGCGGGTTTTATGAAAGTGCTCTCCAAAATCTCTCTGCCGCTGGTATCCTTCCTGAATTGGTCCACTGAAACGGGCCTTAAATTGCTTGGTTCGACGGAGAGTGATGAGCCGGCTGTTTCTGAGGAAGAGGTCAAAGTAATGATCGAACAGGGCCGGCAGTTCGGCGTTTTCGAAGCGGCGGAGCAGGATATCGTTGAGAGCGTTTTCCGCATGAGCGACCGTACCGTGGATGCTATGATGACACCGCGGACTGAGTTAACCTGGATCGATCTGGATGAAGAGCTGGATGAGACACTGGGGGAAATCCTGGAATCGGATGACATTTATTTCCCGGCTGTTCATGGCAACCCTGATAATGTGGTCGGGGTTATTTTTGCGAAAAAACTGCTGGATGCGTATTTGCGCAAAGAGCCGATCGATCTCGAAGCAGTCACTGAAGTTCCGCTTTTCATTCCGGAAAGTAAACCGGCTTTAAATGTCCTCGATGATTTGCGCGAATCCGGAAAACAGGTCGCAATTGTGATGGACGAGTATGGCGGTTTTTCCGGCATGATAACGCTGATGGATGTGCTGGGAGAATTGGTCGGCGAGATGCCAGGTTCCAACGAACGGTTTGATCCGCAAATTGTCGAGCGGGCGGACGGTTCCTGGCTTCTGGACGGACAGCTGGACATCGACGAGCTGAAAGATACCCTGGACATCCGTAAATTGACGGATGAGGATCGGATTGGATTTCAGACACTGGGCGGTTTCATCCTGAGCCAAACCGGTGCGATTCCGATTGTCGGCGATACCTTTGAATGGGAAAATTATCGGTTTGAAATTGTCGATATGGATGGGCGCCGGATTGATAAAGTGCTGGTCAGCCGGATTCAGCCGGATGAGGATGAATCGGAAACCGAAACCAACTCCGACTCCGATTCATCCTTGTCTCATAACGCTGCGATTGCACATGGGAAAGGATAATTGTGATTCCGCGCACGTTGAAAATATCCGGTTTTCTGTCCTACCGGGAAGAAACCGAGATTGATTTCACCGCTCTTCATGTCGCCTGTATTTCCGGTCCCAACGGGTCGGGAAAATCCGCCCTGCTGGACGCCATGACCTGGGCCCTGTTTGGTGAGGCGCGCAAAAGTGACGAGTCGGTGATTAATGATGCCGCGGGCACCCGGCAGGCGATTGTTGAATTCGAATTTGAATATGAAAATGCGGTTTACCGCATCATCCGCTCACGGGAGCGCGGAAAAACCTCCGCGGTTGAGTTCCAGCTTCAGGACGACGCCTCGGATGGCTGGCGGGTGCTGACAGAACGGAGTGTTCGTCAGACGGACAAGCGCATTTGCCAGACGCTGCACCTGGATTACAAAACCTTTATTAATGTATCTTTTTTTCTGCAAGGGAAGGCGGATCAGTTTACCCGTCAGAATGCCTCGGAGCGGAAAAATGTCCTCAGCAGTATTCTCAACCTGGATGTTTGGGAAATCTATCTTCAGCGGACCATTGAGGAACGCAAAGAGCGGTCGAATCGCCTGACCCTGGTAGACAGTCAATTGGCCGATATTGAATGGGAACTGGCGACGGAAGAAGACTCCAGGGCCCGATTGCAGGATTTGGCTGAGAAATTGACGGCTGCGGAGGCGCAGCGGAAGCTGCGTCAGGACGCGCTTGAAAACGCCCGTCAGATGAAAGTGCTGTATTCCGCGCAGGAGCAGCGTGTGGCGGACCTGCGCACCCGTCTGAACCAGGCGGAGCAGCAATTGACAGTAGAGCGAGATACAGCTGCGCTGCGCAGGACAGAAACCGAAAAATACCAGGCGCTGCTGCTGGAAAAAGAGACGATCAATACAAATATGGGTCGTTTAGCCGCATTGCGCAGCGAATTGGAGCGATGGAACGAACAGGCGCCGCAATTTTTTGCGTTAGAGCAGGAACGCAGCGCATTGCAGATGCAGATCACGCTTGAAAAACGTCGTCTGCAGCAGGAACAGCAGACACTGCAGAAGGAATTCGCGAAGATCGCTACCATTCGGGAAACGCTGGCCGCCCGACAGGAAAAAGAAATACAGCTGCGGCAGGAGATTGAAGTGTTAAAGCCGGAACCGGGCGCGGAAGACGCGATCCAAATAAGACTGTCTGCGCTCAATGACGAAGGCAGCGAAAAAAAAGCGGAACGACTGCATTTGAAGACGCGCATGGATGAGATCCGGAAACGGATGAGCAATCTGGAAAGCGCAATCGGGACCCCTTGTCCGTTCTGCGGACGGGATCTGGATGAGACGCACAGTGAGCACTATCTTGCCGAGCTGAATCTGGAGGGGACCTCCCTTGGAGACCGTCATCGGGAGTTGGGTGTAGTGCTGAAAACCATTGAAAACGACAAAGCAGCGCTGACACATTCGTTGGAACAAATGACGCTGGCCTCACGCACGATTCTGCAGAAGGAAAAGGAAAGGGCGCCGCTGGTGGCGCAGATCGAATCCGCGCTGGAGATGTTGGATCATTGGGCTTCGGATGGTGCGCCGCGGATGGCACAGGTGGACCGGATCTTAGCGCAGGATGAATTTTGTCAGACAGAACGAACAGCGCTTGCCACGCTGGAAAAAAAACTGACCCAGCTGGCGTATGATCCGAACGCGCATGAAGCCTGCCGCAAAGCTGAGGCGGAATTGAAACCGGTTGAACGTCAGGCAGCGGAAATGAAAGCTGCGGAAGCGAAACTGGAGCCGCTGACAAGAGAGTTGCAGGAGCGAACCGAACGAATTGCCGCTCAAACAGCGGAAGCCGAAGCATACCGGACTGATCTGGCGGAACGAAGTGAGGCGCTGATGGAATCTGCCCGGCTGCTGCCGGATATCGGAGAGGCGACCGTACTGTTTGAGATGGCACAGCATGAGGAAAACGGTTTGCGGGCGGAAAAGGGCGCTGCCGAACAGCGGTTGGCGCAACTTTCAGAGAAAAAGATTACCCGCGGCAGGCTGACGGAAGAAAAACTTTCGCTGCAGCGGAGACTTTCCGGCTTGCGAACGCTGGAAAAAGCGTTTGGTAAAAATGGCATCCCGGCACTGCTGATCGATGCGGCGCTGCCGGAAATCCAGGACAACGCCAATGAAATTCTGGCGAAACTGACGGATGACCGTATGTCGCTGGAGTTAAAGACGCTGCGTGAATATAAGGACAAAAGCCGGGAAGAGAAGATGGAGACGCTGGATATCGTGATCAGTGATGGATTCGGTTCGCGTGATTATGAGATGTTTTCCGGCGGAGAGGCTTTTCGGGTCAATTTTGCGATCCGGCTGGCGCTCTCGCGCATGCTGGCCAAGCGGGCCGGCGCGCGGCTGCAGCTGTTGGTCATTGACGAGGGTTTTGGCAGTCA
>CALCQT010000118.1 GCA_937894825.1 uncultured Anaerolineaceae bacterium | reverse complement strand
TCATTGGCCCCTGTGGGGGGTATAACCTGCATTGGGCGATATCAAGCGGACTCATCGCAGGCGAATCCGCCGCACTGCCCAGGGAATAACACTTAGCCAGCCTTCTCTTTGTGCTGCTGTTTTCCGCGCTCTTCCAGATTCAAAATGCGCTTCCGGATGCGGAAATTGCTCGGCGTGATTTCCAGCAGTTCATCTTCCGCCAGATATTCAATGGCTTCGTCGAGACTCATCTGCCGGATGGCGTTTAACCGGACTTCAATATCTTTATTCGCCTGACGCATGTTGGTCAGATGTTTCTTTTTACAAACGTTCACAGCCAGATCAGTCGTCCGCATGGATTCGCCGACAACCATCCCTTCATAAACATCCACGCCGGGTCCGACAAACAGAACCCCGCGTTCCTCTGCGTTTTTCAAGCCGTATGTCGAGGTCTGCCCGGTTTCCCAGGCCACGATTGAGTTGGTATTCCGATTCGATATCGGTCCGGCATACGGGGCGTATTCCAAAAAGATGGTATTAATGATCCCCATCCCACGCGTGGCGGTCAGGAACTGATATCGGAACCCCAATAATCCACGGGTTGGGATAATGTAATAAAGGTGGACTGTACCGTCAGGATTGTCAGTCATATCCTGCATCCGACCCTTCCGAGTGCCCATCATTTCGACAACCGTACCAACTGTATCTGAACTGGTATCAATATGCACATCTTCGTAAGGTTCAAGTAATTCTCCGCTGGCGCCGGTCATGAAAATCACTTCCGGACGCGAAACCTGGAATTCATAACCTTCCCGCCGCATATTCTCAATCAGAATCGCTAAATGAAGTTCACCCCGTCCGGAAACGATAAAATTCTCCGTGCTGTCTGTATCCGCCACTCGCAGCGCAACATTATTGCGTAATTCCGCATACAGCCGCTCGCGCAGCTTCCTTGATGTCGACCATTTCCCTTCACGGCCGGCAAACGGAGACGTATTGATCCCAAATGTCATTTTTACCGTTGGCTCTTCAACGACAATTGCCGGTAATGCCTCCGGATGCTGTGGATCTGCCAGTGTTTCACCGATCAAAACATTATCCAGACCTGCGATTGAGACAATATCTCCGGCCGAAGCCACCGACGTTTCCACCTTGCTTAAACCATTGTAGGTATACAGGTAGCGTGCTTTCTCGGGAACAATTCCACCATCCACCTTGATACGCGCCAGGTTCATGCCGGCTGTGATTTTCCCGCGGTGGATTCGTCCGATTCCGTTCAATCCGCGATAATCGTCATAAGAAATATTCGTCACAACCATCTGGAAAGGAGCGTCAATTTCGACGGCCGGCGGTTCGACTTTTGTCAGAATCGTCTCAAACAACGGCTGCAAATTCGGTGACAGTTCTTCTGTTGTACCGGCCCGTCCTTCGATCCCGTTTGCGTAAATAACCGGAAAATCAGTTTGTTCTTCGGTTGCGCCCAGTTCAATAAAAAGATCAAAAGTTCGGTTAAGCGTGCGGTCCGGATCCGCATCTTTGCGGTCCATCTTGTTAATCACAACAATAATTTTATGTCCCATCGCCAGTGCTTTTTTGAGCACAAAACGGGTTTGCGGCATGGGTCCTTCCGCCGCATCGACTAACAGAATCGCGCCATCCACCATGTTCATGACACGTTCAACTTCACCGCCAAAATCAGCGTGGCCGGGGGTATCAACAATGTTGACTTTAATTAGTTCGCCGGTAGCCGGATCCGGAATAACGATCGCGGTATTTTTTGCAAGAATCGTGATGCCGCGTTCACGCTCCAGGTCGTTTGAGTCCATGATCCGCTCTTCGACCTGTTGGTTTTCACGGAATACTTTGGCCTGTTTTAACATTGCATCGACCATCGTTGTTTTTCCATGATCAACATGAGCAATAATCGCAATATTGCGGATATCCGTTCGCTTCGAAACCATAAAATATTTTATCCATTCCCGGTTTCTTCAAAAACCGGCTCTTTGTCTTCTTTGACAACATAAATCATAGGAATGCTGACCAACGTTACGATAAATTTCAGAATTACGTTCCCAATAAAAATCTGCCAGACTGATTCAAGCGGTATCCTTCCATAAAAAGCAATAAATGCAAACAGAAGCGAATCCACCGGAACGCTGAAGGCATTTGACACTAACACACGGAGCCATTGATGTTTTCGGGTCACCTTCTCAACCCACCAACTATACACTTCGGTATCCAGCAACTCTGAAACCACTTCGGCCAGAATAGAAGCAATCGTGATGCGCCAGACCGGGGTTAATACATTCGCCCACTGCAGACTCCCACCGGCCTCCATGTCAATAGGAAGCAGTGAGAAAAGGTAAAAGCTGATTGCCATCACCAGGTTGATCGCGGCAGCGCTGAAAATCAGAGCCCGTGTGTTCGCTTTGCCCATTTTCTTCTGCGCCAAATCACGAAGTGTAAACGAGAAGGGATAAATAAATGTACCCGCATCCAGCGCCGAACCGAACACCGAAACAACCTGCAGACTGGCGATATCCGAAATCATCTGTACGCCAATATAGGCGGCAATCAGAATCACAGCCGCCGTTCCCAAAACTCTCGGGGGTTCACTTATGTGTGTCTTTATGTTTTTATTCATTCCACGCTGGATTATACGCAATTTTTTTTAAAAATCGGAAATTTCGATTGAAAACAATGATGGGAATCAACAAAATGTGGGCAGCTATCAAGTCAGGCAACGTTCAAATTCATATCGACTTCGTCATGAATAGTTATACGGTCTTCAAATTCATAGAATTGGATTTTGAGTAGAAATCAAGAATGATGAAGAATTGTCTGATAAACCATACGCAGATTCTCCGGCGGCGTTTCCAGTGGAACTTCACAACCGGCGGCAATGAAGGTGTTGCCGCGACCCTGTTCGACGCTGTTCCTCACAGCTTCAGCCACAGTTGGGGATGTGCCTTTCAGCAGGACAGAGACCGGATCAAAATTTCCGCAAGCAGCGGCCGCGTCATCGAAGGTATCCACCGCAGTCTTAAAATCAACCATCCAGTCAACATCAATCATGTCCGCACCGCTCTCAAGCATGTCTGGAAGAAAATGACCAATATTCCCGCAGATATGTAATTTGGCCTTAGCCCCTTTGGCATGAATCGCTTCGATCAGCCGCTTTTCATAGGGCAGCGCCCATTTCCGGTACATCCGGCGGCTGATCAGTGAGGCCGCTGCGTCGCCGATCCCAACGATGTCCGCACCGGCTTCGATCTGAGCCTCGGCAAAAAGAATCGCTTGCTGCAGGCAGAATTCCAGCAACTCCGCGCTGAAGTCCGGATCATCTACAACGGACATCATCATGGAAGCAACCGTGTGCAGATCACAGGATTCCGCAAAAGCGCCTTCAACCCAGCCTAAAATCGGATACGTTCCGCCGGCCTTTTCACGATAGTACCTGACAGCTGAAAGCCTGTCAGACATGCGGCGGCCGTCTTCCGGTTTCACCAGACGCAGCTTTGGGAGATCAGCCGCACCGGTAATATACGGGTGGGGAGAATAGGGAACTCCATCGGTGGGAAACACAATTTCTGCACCAAGATCAGCCATTTCCCGAGCCGGATCAGAAATCGCGGATAAAATATCGATGCCAAAGTCTTCACAACAACGTATATTCCCCTCAACCAATAAGCGGTAGTCCTGAACATATTGTCCGTAAGAGACACCGATATATTTCGCCGCAAAGGCCATCAAAATACAGGCGTTGGGAATCCGGTCCACGGGTTTCCCTTCAAAACGATTCATTACGCGTTCATAAGCATTCATGGCCGGTCCTCGAATCCTGATAAAGTTTTCTAAATCCTGGCTGAACATATGGCAAAAGATTTTTGTTCCGCATGATGTGAAAATACAAATTTTTCAGTTGTCTTTTCGCTCAACACAGGAAAAGACAACTGATTTTTTCTGTCAGACTTATACTCTTGTCTTAGCGTAATTATAAATGAAATAAAATGATCAGGCCTTGCGGGCGTTCTTCCGCATATCGAGAATGACCGCCACGATGATCACCAGCCCTTCGACAATCTGTTGCCAGTAGGAATGAATACCCAAAATGGTCATTCCGTTTCGCATCACGGACAAAACCAGCGCACCAACCACCGCGCCCCAGATCGTCCCAATCCCACCGGAATGGCTGGTACCGCCAATTGTTGTGGATGCAATTGCCGTCAATTCATATCCTGCCGCCAAACCGGGTTGGGCGGAAACCATTCGAGCGGTCGAGACAATCCCGGCGATCCCCGCCAAAAGGCCCATATAGGTATAAATCAACACCAGCATCTTTTTTACATTGACGCCGGAAACTTCTGCGGCATGAATATTTCCGCCAACCGCGTAAACACGTTTTCCAAAACGCGTATTGTTCATCAGAATCCAGGTAATAAAAATCATCACCAAATAAATCAAGACCGGCATTGGAATGCCTAAAACACGTCCTTGCCCAATAAATTTAAATTCAGGGATCAATGTGCTGACCGGTTTGCCATTGGTATAGATGTAAGCAAAACCCCGGGCAATGGTTGTCATACCGAGCGTCGCAATAAAGGCCGGGATGCCCGTATACGCGATTAAGCCGCCATTAATAAACCCGCAAAGACACCCGATCAACAGCGCTGCGAGAATGGGAACGATAATCGGCAGTTCGGGCAAACTTGCAAAATAACGAGCGGAAGCGGTTTCGCTCTGTCCGAGACTGGCGGCCACAACCGCCGAAAGCGCCAGGATAGAGCCTACTGAAAGATCAATCCCTTTCGAAACAATCACCAGTGTCATCCCCAGCGCCAGAATTCCATAGACAGAGCTCTGTGTCAGGATGTTCATAACATTGTTCAGGGTGCGGAAACTGGGCTTCACAATGCTCATCAGCAAAATCATAACGATCAACACAACCACAATACCGTATTTCGTAAAAATATCACGGAAGCTTGTTTTTTGTTGTTTCATTCCAACCTCATCCGATTTCTTTATAATCATCATCCGTCCCAGTTGCATAACGCATAATTTTATTCTGGGTAAGATCCGGCGTATTTTCCAGGATACCTGTCATTTTTCCCTCATGCATGACCAATATCCGGTCACTCATGCCGAGAATTTCAGGTAATTCAGACGAAACCATAATGATGCACTTGCCTTGTCCGGCCAACATCGTGATCAGACGGTAAATTTCCGCTTTCGCACCAACATCAATCCCGCGGGTGGGTTCATCCAACAGCAAAATATCGGGAACCGTCATCAACCAGCGAGCCAACAGTACCTTTTGCTGATTACCGCCGCTTAAGTTCTGGACAGCCTGGTTCAAACTGGGCGTCTTAATCTGGATTTTATCAACGAAATCCGCACAAGCGTCTGTAACCGCAGAATGATCAATAAACTTCAGCCTCGTCAAAAATTGATCATAATTTGGCAACGCAATATTCGTCTCGACTCCGAGCACGGAAAAGATTCCGGTAGCCCGGCGATCTTCAGTCAGAAAACTCATCCGGTTTGCAATCGCGTCTCGCGGAGAATTGATTTCTACCGGCTTTCCGTGAACAATAATTTCACCGGTAAGTTTTGGGCGGACCCCAAAGATTGTTTCGATGACCTCGGTCCTTCCTGCTCCGACCAGACCGGCAATACCGAAGATCTCGCCGCGACGCACCTCAAATGAGATGTTACGGAAATATTTCTTATGCGAAAGATTTTTTACCTGTAAAATCGTTTCACCGATCTCAGCCGGGATTTTCGGATACATTTCATCCATTGGACGACCGATCATCATCTCAATGATTTGCTCCATCGTCAATTGATCAATCCGTTCGGTACCGACATTCTTTCCATCCCTGAATACGGTGACAATATCAGCGATTTCAAAGATCTCGCTTAGCCGGTGCGAAATGTATATAACTGAGGTACCTTTTGCTTTCAGCTTTCGGATAATCCGAAAAAGCTGCTGCTCTTCATGTTCGGTCAGCGCTGAAGAGGGCTCGTCCATAATGATCAATTTTGCATCATACGAAATTGCCTTCGCTATCTCGACCATCTGCATTTTCGCCACGGTCAAATTCGCCATCAAAGTCTGCGGATCTTCATCCAGTTCAATTTCTTTCAGGATTTCCTGACTCATCTCATACATTTTTTGATGATCAACCAGTCCGAATTTGTTCAGCGGTTCCCGTCCGAGCCAGAGGTTTTCCATAATCGGTCGGTACAGAACCGGCGATAATTCCTGGTGAATCATCGAAATACCCATTTCAAGCGCTTTGGCAGTGGAATAATGGTCGATCTCCTGCCCCGCAAAATGGATTTCTCCTGAATTCGGCGTATAGATTCCAATCAGGCATTTCATCAGCGTAGATTTTCCGGCACCATTCTCGCCAACCAGTGCATGAATCTCACCTGTTCTGACCGCGAAATTCACGCCTTTCAGCGCCTGAACGCCGGGAAAATTTTTCTCAATGTTTATCATTCTAAGAAGAAATTCGTCTCTATCCATTCATCCTCACTTCTTCGATCCACAGCCTCTTTCGGTTTACAAAACCGGCAAATAATAAGTTCGATTCGGATAATAATTGATCCCCAATGGTCATTTTGATTCAAATAATAAACAATCCTGCTGCCATTTTTGTCGAACCTGAAAGACAGTGCCTGCATCGTTGATATCATTGTCATTTTAAATACGGTTGGAAATTGGTCTTATAGAATATAGATAAGATATCAATAGTCAACAAAATAAAGCAATTACGATCCGGGAAAAACATGTGATTTAGGGAAAATCTGTTTTCGTTTTCCTGGTGAATAAAGAGAAGAGGGAGAAAGGGAAACCCAATCTCCCTCTTTCGAGTTGGAAAAGATTAACGGGACTTATTCGTAATCGGCAATATTTTCCGGGGTAACCAAAACAAACGGGATTGCCGTCAGTGTATCCGGTTTTTCACCGGCAAGCGCTGCCAAAGCAATCTTTACCGCGCCCTCACCCTGACCTTTACCATCCTGAAGAACAGAAGCGTCGAGACGGCCTTCTTTGATCGCGACCTTCGCATCATCAATCAAATCCACGCCCATAACAATCACTTTGTCCTTCAGTCCGGCTGCTTCCAGCGCTTCCACCGACCCCAGCGCCATTTCGTCGTTATTGGAAAGGACGGCCTTCAGTTCATCACCGTAAGCGGTGATCCAGTTTTCGGTAATTGTCAGCCCCTGATCACGCTGCCAATCGCCATTCTTTTCCGCTAACAGTTTGTAGTTAGGGTATTTTTCAAGAACCTGCTTATTTCCTTCGGTTCGCGCAACAGCCGCTTCGTTGGAAAGCATACCAACCAGAATAGCATAACCTACCTCGGCGTCTTCACCCAACAATTCAACCAGATATTCCGCCTGAAAGATACCGGCGTCAATCGATTCAGAACCGACATAATAGGTATTCGCAGGAATCTCTTCCACGGGAATATCCGCAAAAGGAGTCCGGTTTACGAATATAAGCGGAATGTCGGCTTCTTCAGCAAGCGCAATAACGGGTTCCATCGCGCTGGTATCAACGGGAACAACAATCAGCGCATTCACGCCTTCGGCAATGAAAGCCTTGATCTGATCCTGTTGCTTGAGGACGTCCTCACTCGCATCAGCGTAAACATATTCAGCGCCCTGCTCCTTCGCATAAGCCTGAGCATAACCTTCGATTACGGTCTGAAAGGTATCATTGAAATTATTGCAGGAATAGCCAATTTTATAGGTATCCGCTGCACTCACCGCACCCGAAATCATGCCGAGTGCTAAAACAACAACCAGGGTCAACAAAAGGTGTTTCTTCATCTTATTCCTCCACAGGGAAATTTGGTATACATTTGGTCCCAAATGTATATCGCCGTCTGCAAAAGAAGCTCTCAATCCATTGCAAACGTTTACAATAAATGTATTGCTATTATATCAAGAGTCAAATTTAATTATATAGGATATTAAGCTCTATTTTTAAGTGAGTGAAGTGACAAAAATCATAATTTTTTCCGGAATTAGGATTTTTGCATCCCGGAAAAACTTTTCAGTCTACAATACACCAACGGAGGAAATATGGAAAAGATAAAAGCCGGAATTGCTGGTTTGGGTCGTCTTGGGCGAATTCATGCAAAGAATTTGGCGGAAAATATTCCCGGCGTCTCGTTGATCGCCGCCTGCAGCCTGGATGAAAGTGAATTGGATTACGCTCGTAACATACTAAATGTAACAAAGTGCTATTTGGATTTTGAGGAAATGATCCAGGAAGCAGATTTGGATGCTGTTGCAATTGTCACTTCAAGCGGGGCACATTGCGCCCAGTTATCGATCGCTTTGGACGCGGGACTGCACGTGTTCTGCGAAAAACCACTCGGGATTACCGTGGAAGAATGCTTGTCGGCCGAGCAGGTCGTCTCAAAAAATCCGGAGCAGGTTTTTTTGTTAGGGTTTATGCGCCGATTTGATCCTTCGTATGTTTATGCGAAAGAAAAGATTGACAGCGGCGCCATTGGAACGCCTTATCTCGTCAAGGCAACCGGCGTTGACCCATTGAAATTTATTGAAGGGGGTTTAAAATTCGCCCCGACAAGCGGCGGTTTGTTTATCGACATGGCTATCCACGATATTGATCTGATGCGTTGGTTTCTGAACTCGGAACCGATATCAGTCTATGCGATTGGATCCAGTTTTGGCTATCCTGCATTTACCCAGTTTGATGATGCGGAAGCGGGTTCCGCGCTCTATAAGTTTCAAAACGGCGCGATGGGTTACGTCCATGCCGGCCGTACCGCAGCGCACGGATATCACATCGAAACAGAAATTGTAGGGACAAAGGGCTCGATCCGAATCAGTCCCGTTCCGCAAAAAAATCTGGCCATTTTATATACCGATGACGGGGTCGTAACAGAATGTGTTGAATCCTTCCCGGAAAGATTTAGCGAGGCATATCTGAATGAAATGAGGTATTTTGTTGATTGTATACGAAACGGGGAAAAACCTTCCATTCACGTTTCCGATGGAACCCGATCAACCCAAATCGCCTTTGCTACCACACAATCTTTTCGGCAGGGGATTTTAGTCCCAATCCAATACTGATTCCGTTGAGGACAATCCACAGTAATCAGAAATTTAAATAAATAAAACCTTATGGGCTTATTTTTATGCATTATGGCTGCGTCAATAAGCCCATAAGGTTTCCGGTGCGTTTTATGGAGCCCAGGAAGGTCGATTTAAAGACGAAATCATCAGTCACTGAATCGTTTCATCTGGAGTTTAATTTTCTCAAAACTTTCCGGGCTAATCACATGTTCGATCCGGCAAGCGTCCAATCTCGAATTTTTTTCATCTACGCCGATTGCCATCAAATATTCGGTCAATAGTTGATGCCGCTCATAGATCCGCTCCGCAATCTCTCGGCCTTTGGGTGTCAGCGTAATAAAATTATCATTATCCATATGAATATAGCCATTTTCTCGAAACTGTTTCATGGCATAGCTGACACTGGGTTTTGAGAAATTCAGCTCGCCGGCAATATCAATCGATCGAACTTCACCTTTCCGCCGCTCAAGGATCAAAATAGTTTCCAGATAATTCTCCGCTGACTCATAAATATTCATTTTTCCTCCTCATCACCTTTTTTTGTCTATAAACAGATACCTGTGACCGGCTTCAATTCGCTTCACGGCAGTAAATACGATCTCAATTTCCATATTGCTTTTTATTCATCAATGAAAAGTTTTGTACTTCAATTCGTCTCACACTTACCAACCGCAAATAAGTCCTTCAGTAATGCCAAGCCTTAACCCTAATCATTATTCTGATTATATACGAAAATCGATCACTCTTGAATTTCTTCCTGGGAGAATTAATTCAGAAGTCTTAATGCAGATATCAAATTTCGTGATGATTCAGGAATCAATATTGTATCTAAAAGGATCACTGTGTACGAACAATTCTATAACAATTTTATCTCTTTAAATCAACGACAGGAGAACCGGTTTGCGAAAAAGGGTCAGTGTTTAGGAAAACGGATCCGGATCGTCGTTCCTACATTCGGAGTACTTTCAAGAATTATTTTTGCACTATGAACCAACGCGCCATGTTTTGCAATCGACAAACCCAAACCTGTCCCACCGGTTTGTTTTGAATGACTTTTTTCGACCCGGTAAAACCGCTCGAAGACTCGGTCCTGTTCTTCCTCCGGAATCCCGATTCCAGTATCGGAGACAGATACCATGATGAAATCATCACCCTCGGAAACCGAGATATCGATCCGGCCGCCATCCAGGTTATATTTCAGGGCGTTGTCACAAATATTAAATAACATTTCTTCCAGAATCCTGCGAATGCCATAAATAACCGAAGACTGACCGGAAAGTGAAATCGTTATATCCCGCTCACGAGCGGAATCTGTAAAGCGACCGGAAATATCAGTCATCAGCTGATATAAATCAACGTGCTCGAACGGGAGATCAATCTGTCTTTCATCAAGGCGGGAAAGCGTAATAATGTCAGAAATCAATTCACTCATTCTGGTTGCTTCGATATAGATCCGTTCTGAAAACCGATAAACATCAGGCGGTTTCACCAATCCATTTTTCAACAGCTCCGCATATCCTGAAATGGTTGTCAGCGGCGTTTTTAATTCATGCGAAACATTTGCCGAGAATTCGCGCCGCCGCACCTCAGCGTCATGCTTTTCGGTTACATCCATCACCAATAGAATGATCCCCTGCACAACGGCGTCTTCTGAAATTGGACTGACCAACAATTGAAGATAGCGGCTGTTAACAAAGATTAATTCCTCTGCCGGTTCGCCCATCAGGGCTTTCTCAATAGCGCTCTGTAACCCTGCCCGCCGATTGATCATATAAATTGATTTATCAATATAATCCCCGTCTTTTGCGCCAAAATAATTAAGTGCACTTTTATTGATAGTGATTATATTTGCGTTCGAATTTAGAACGATCAACCCTTCACGCATATTTTGCAGAACCAGAGAGAACTCAATCTGCCGTTTGCGCGCTTCCTTGATCTGCCTGTCAAACCGGATCTGTTGGCCCAAAATTCGCCTGACCAAAGGTGAAAAAACGTCGTCCACTTTGGATAATGACAATTCATCAAGATTCAGATTATTTACCGGGGCAGTAATTTCTCTGATCAACCGATTCGCGAGAAAATTCGAGCCGAAAAAGATAAGCAGGATCAAAAAAAACAGATAAGATCTGTTTCTGATAATCATGCGGAACAGACTTTCGACAACTTTTTCAACCCGAATCACCGAACCGTCAGTCAGTCGAAGTGTAGCTGAGAAAGTTTGATATTGGATTCCACTGGCAAAATAGATCCGTTCACTGCTGCCGGAATCAAACGCCTGTAGAACTTCAGGGTTGGTTAACATTTCATCGGCAGGCAATACAGAAGAACTGTTACTGTTATCAAACAGAACTGTTCTCTCCTGCGAAAACAAAGTAATCCGGAACAAATCCGGATTACGAGCCAGTACAGTCAAATCAACCGCCGGCGATTGTTCCAGTACATCTTTAAGCAGGTTGGTTTCAGACACTACAGTCTGCCGCACCGTTGCATAAAGCCGCTGATGCATAACATAACTGATAATTATGCTTGTAAAAAGAACTGTCCCTATAATTAACAGGCAAAAATAGCCATAAACACGCTGTTTCACTTATTTTCTCACGATGCGATAACCGACACCGCGAACGGTCTCAATAATATCCCCCGCAGGGCCTAATTTTTGTCGAAGTGATCGGATATGAACGTCCCCAGTCCGAGTTTCGCCATAATAATCAAAGCCCCATATTTTGGAAAGCAATTTCTCGCGTGAAAAAACGAACCCCTGGTTCTCCATCAGATAACTCAGCAAATAGAATTCTTTTGGCGTCAGACTGATTTCCTGGTCGTCGATCAATACGCGGTGTTCTTCCACATTCAACACGATCTCACCAGCAGTCAATTCCGCCTGTGTCTTTTTTTGCCCACTGCGGCGTAAAACAGCCTTAATTCTCGAGACCAACTCCATCATACCGAACGGCTTCGTCAAATAATCATCCGCACCGCTGTCCAATCCTGTTACTTTATCGAACTCAGTGCCTTTGGCCGTCAACAGAATGATCGGAATTGCTTTCCAATCTACAGAAGCACGCATCCGTTTCAGAATTTGAATCCCATCTTCACCGGGAAGCATAATATCCAAAAGAATGAGTTCCGGCGTCTCTTTTTTGAGCGCGGCAAACAATGCTTCTCCGCTTGAAAATCCGGTGGCTTCAAACCCGGTCGAATGGAGCGTATATACTACCAGATCACGGATGTTCGGATCATCCTCAACGCAAAAGATCATTTATTTAATCCAGAATATCCTTGTGTGTACCGGTAATCGCAAATTCCACCCACTCGGCAATATTAACCGCATGATCGCCGATGCGCTCAAAATATTTGGCAACCATCAGCATATCAACAGCAAATTCGCCGCTGTCAGGATTTTTCCCGATTACTTCGATCAACTCATCTTTCACCTGATCAAACAAATTATCGACCACATCATCGTAATCAATAATCGCATGCGCAAGTTCCAGATCCCGTTGCACAAATGCGCTGATAGCGCCATTTACCATATCCACCGTGGCAGCCGCCATATCGCGGACGTGCGTGTTGTTATTGTCCAATGGAATGTTCGCCAACTGCGTGATTTCGGCGATGTCGGCTGCCTGGTCGCCAATCCGTTCCATATCGGTCACCATCTTCAAAGCGGAAGAAATAAGCCGCAAGTCCCTGGCAACCGGTTGCTGCTGCAAGAGCAATTTCAGGCACAGTGTCTCGATTTCGTGTTCTTTCCGGTCAATTTCCTGATCCACCGGCAGAACCTCCCTGGCAAGTTTTGGGTCCCCTTTCAGTAAAGCTCGGGCAGCATTGGTAATAACTTCTTCACAAAGCCCTCCCATTTTGATCAGCTCCGAATTAAGCTGTTCTAATTGTTCATCAAATTTGGTTCTCATTATCCGAACCTCCCGGTTATATAGTCTTCAGTCTTCTTCTCCTTCGGCATTGAGAAAATCGATTCCGTCGACCCGTATTCGATTACTTCTCCCAACAGGAAAAAGGCTGTTTTATCTGAAACGCGCACAGCTTGCTGCATATTATGCGTAACGATTATGATAGTATACTTCTCTTTCAACTCGGCGAGAAGGTCTTCAATTTTCGAGGTAGAGATAGGATCCAGTGCAGAGGTCGGTTCGTCCATCAACAGCACTTCCGGTTGAACAGCTAAAGCGCGAGCAATACACAAACGCTGCTGCTGACCACCGGAAATTCCCAGCGCGCTTTTCTTAAGCCGGTCTTTCATCTCATCCCAAATCGCGGCGTTGCGCAGCGAGGTCTCAACCACCTCATCCAGCTTAACTTTTGAATGAATGCCATGCGTTCGAGGACCATAGGCAACGTTATCATATACGCTCATTGGAAAAGGGTTCGGCTTCTGGAAAACCATCCCGACCCGTTTACGAAGTACGTTGACATCCAGATTACCGAAAATATCCTGCTCATCCAAAAAAATGTTCCCCGTCACGCGGCAACCTTCAATCAAATCGTTCATTCGGTTCAACGTCCGCAGCAATGTGGTTTTTCCACAACCGGAAGGGCCGATAAAAGCGGTAATCTCATTCGCCGCTATTTTCATATTAATATTCTTTAAAGCCTGAAAAGTTCCGTAGTAAAGATCCAGGCTCTCAATTTCAAATTTTTCCATTACTTACCCTTTCGAGAGTTTACTCGCCACGAATGAAGATATCCAGTTGAGCAAAATAACCAAAACAATCAGAACGACAGCAGTTGCATAAGCCTGATTCATATAAAGCCCCTCGCTGGAAAGCGCATACATGTGAACAGCGAGCGTCCGACCGGAAGACATCAGGCTTTTCGGAATCGCTGCCACTGAGCCGGCGGTATAAAGCAAAGCTGCCGTCTCCCCGACAATTCGGCCAATCGCTAAAATGACACCGGCCAGAATTCCCGGAATGCTGGAAGGAAGCACAATCTTGAAGACCGTCCGCATCTTTCCCGCTCCTAATCCATAGCTGCCTTCGCGGTACGAATCCGGTACGGCCAGCAACGCTTCTTCCGTCGTCCGCATGATAAGAGGAAGAATCATGATTGAAAGTGTAAATGCACCAGCCAAAATTGAATATCTCCACCGTAATGAAGTGACAAAGAACAGCATACCGAAAAGGCCATAAATAATCGATGGAATACCGGAAAGTGTTTCCGCCGTTATTCGGACCACTTTGACCAGTTTACTTCCGCGGCTGGCATATTCAGTGAGATAAATTGCTGAGAAAACACCTAAAGGAACCGCAATTAATAACGCGAGTAATGTAATGATCAGCGTATTAATCGCAGCGGGTGTCAGAGAAACATTTTCTGTGTTGTAGTTCAGCTCGAATAAACTGGGCTTAATATGCGGAAGGCCCTTAACCAGGATATACCCGATCAGGAAGAACAAGATCAAAACTGTCAGTGTCGCTGCAAACAAAACGAGTATTCGGAGGACCAAAGATAACGGGTCTCTTTTATAAGTTAGCCATAAATTAGTCCGGGTATTCTTATTATTTTGAACCGTCATAGTGATTTCCTGCTAAGTATTGAGAAGCTCAAATTAATGATCAGAATAAAAACGAACAGAACAACTGCCGTGGCGATCAATGATTCACGGTGAAGATCTGCCGCATATCCCATCTCAATGACAATGTTTCCCGTAAGGGTTCGCAGTCCTTTCAACAAACCTTTCGGCATTCTGGCCTGATTCCCGGCAACCATAATCACGGCCATTGTTTCACCGATGGCACGTCCAATCCCAAGAATAACCCCGGCAAGAACTCCGGATCTGGCGGCAGGAAAAATAACAAAGAAAACGCTTCGTTCATGGCTGGCGCCGAGAGCTCGACCACCCTCATAATAATTATCAGGCACAGCACGAATAGCGGATTCTGATACATTGATGATGGTTGGCAAAATCATGATACCCAGCAAAACGGAGGCCGTCAGCATGCTGGTCCCATTCCCTCCAAAGTGATTTCTCACGAAGGGGACAATGGCAACCAAACCAAAAAAACCGTACACCACAGAAGGAATACCCGCCAGTAATTCAATTGCCGGTTTGATCAGTTTATAAACATGGTCCGGACAAAATTTCGCCAGAAATATTGCAGTGAGAATTCCGATCGGGACGCCAACAACAATCGCGCCTGCCGTCACATAAATACTGCCAAGAATCATCGGCAAAATGCCGTAAAGATTATTGGAAGGTTTCCAAGTGGTACCCAATAAAAACTTTAGAGGACCAATTTCAGCGATTGCCGGGAGCCCATTGGCAAAGAGAAAAACACAGATCAAAAACACTGCAATGATGGAGGTGGTGGCGGAAAGGAGAAAAATCCCCTTCATAATCCGCTCTTTACTTTGTCCCATAAGCTTACCTTTTCAGAGATATAAACAGGCTGTCTTTCAACAGCCTGTTTATTTGATTTCAATTTACTGCTGAGATTATTCCAGTTCTGCCCAGGTGGTGATCACGCCGGTGTAGATACCTTTCACCTGTTCGCTGGTGAGAGCGGAGATTGTGTTTTCGAGGTTACCGATGATGGCGATACCGTCGTTGGCGATAACGATCGGGGTCAGACCAGCTTCAATTTCGCTGTCTTTCAGTTCGCGGGAAGCCATACCGATTTCCAGGATACCTTCGATGGTGGAGGTCATACCGGTGGAGGAATCGCTCAACTGGATTTCGATTTCGGCGTTCGGGTAGATGGCTTTGTAA
>CALCQT010000117.1 GCA_937894825.1 uncultured Anaerolineaceae bacterium | reverse complement strand
GGAAGAAGTTGATTCCGGTCGCCTGGCTGATGATGAAAGCTACCACACAGCCGACCAGCGGTCCGAGCAGCAGCGGAAGCTGGCTGGCGAATCCTTTCAGATAAACCGAGAAGAGGATGGTCGAAATCAGCGTGATCAGTGAGATGATCCAGGCCAGGTTCATTGCGAGTCCGCTTTGACTTTCGTCAATCCCCGCCGGGACAGCGGAGGCATCCAACAGTGCGTTTGCGGCCAGGGTCAATCCGATTGCCATCGCGATCGGACCGGTGATGGTTGCCGGCAGCACTTTTTCGATGGATTTTTGGCCGAACCGGCGGATAATCAAGCCGGCGATGATTGAAACAAAACCGGACATGACAATCCCGAACTGCGCGATGCGGATCTGTCCTTCCAGGTCATCCCCCACGGCAGCCCGCGCTGCCATGATGCCGGCAATTGCGGAGATATAGGAGAAGCTGGAACCATAGTAGAGCGGGATTTGCCGGCCGGTGATCAGAATGAAGCAGAGTGTGGCCAAACCGCTGGCGAAAATGGTGGTTGAAATGCGAAAGTTCGTGATCAGGGCGACCGTTACGGTTGCCGGAAACATCACGATAACCTGTTGCAAAGCGTATAAAACCAGTTTAATAAAGGGGGGGCGTTCGTCCGGCAGATATCCGATGGGCTGGGCTTTGTGGTTCGACATTTTTTCTCCTCGATTGTATGAATAAGTTATAAAAATAAAAACACGGCAAGCCTTAGGCTATGCCGTGAATCTCTACGGATGTTTTTCCGTCAATCGCTGCAAGATTGACGGCGATGAATTCATTCTGGGCGGTCGGGATGTTTTTCCCGACATAATCGGCCCGGATCGGCAGCTCGCGGTGACCACGGTCGATCAGAATGGCCAGTTGGATCGCGGCCGGGCGCCCAAGCGCGAAGACAGCATCAATGGCGGCGCGGACGGTCCGTCCGGTGTAGAGCACATCGTCGATCAGGACGATTTTCTTTCCGATGACTGAAAAAGGGATGTCTGTGGCGTTCAGGCGGGGCATCTCGTCGATATGCGTCAGGTCGTCGCGGTAAAACGTGATGTCGATTTCTCCTACCGGGATCTGCACGCCTTCAATGTCAGCAATCTTTTGCGAGATTGTCTGCGCCAGCGGGACGCCCCGGCGTTTGATGCCGGCCAGACAGAGGGATTCTGTTCCTTTGTTGCGCTCAATGATTTCGTGCGCGATCCGGGTCAGTGCCCGATTGATCGCCGGCTCATCCATGATTACCGCTTTGACTTCTGCCATGCTCACCTTTGCCTTAGATAAAAAAATCCTGCCAATAAGCGCGGCAGGGTAAATTCATCGCAGGTTCGAATGAACAGCTCCGTATACCAATCTTGCCGATCTCTCTGTATCGCGCTTAAAGATTTGTTTCGCAAGATTATATCATATTTTTGAATGTCAAGAGGGGAGAATTACAAAATTGATTCAGTTGTTAGAAATCAAATTTCGTATAGGTGAGAACTGTTTGAAATTTTGTCATCTCGACACTCTAAGATGCCTTTGATTACCGAAAGGAACGCTTTAGCGTGCCGTAGGTAAACAAAGGCATCTTAGAGCGAGAGACCCTCAAAGATCATTTCGGGTCTGAAATTATCCAGAGGACATCAATGTGTAAATTATCTTGCTCTGGAAAATGTCAGACCCATGGTGGGTTTTGAGGGTCTCTCTGCCTCGAAGAAGTGCTTGAGCACTTCTTCGAGAGTCGAGATGACATATCAGTTGTAATTTTTGTGCGCAACGCGCACAAAAATTACAACGTTTTCGAAAACAATATTTTTTACTTTTGACACCTCAATCATTATTCAAAAGAAAAAATATTCAGGAATTTGCGGGCCCGTTCGGTTTGCGGCTGGGTGAAAAACGCCTGCGGCGGGGCTGATTCGACGATCTCGCCCTTGTCGATAAAGATCACCCGGTCGGAAATCGCCTTGGCAAACTGCATTTCGTGCGTCACGATGATCATGGTCATCCCGCCTTTGGCCAGCGTCAGCATCACGTCCAGCACCTCGCGCACCATCTCGGGGTCCAGCGCAGCAGTGATCTCGTCGAAGAGCATGATCTCCGGTTCCATGATCAAGGCGCGAATGATCGCCACACGCTGCTTCTGGCCGCCGGAAAGTTCGCGCGGGTATGCGCCGGTTTTCTCCAGCAATCCGACCCGTTCGAAGAGTTTTTTCGCTGCCGCGGTGGCTTCCTGACGGCTGCGTTTCTGCACCTGCAGCGGACCGAGCAGCACGTTCTCCAGTGCGGTCATGTGCGGGAACAGTTCGTAACTCTGAAATACCATCCCGATTTTCTGGCGAACCCGGCTCCATTTGACCTTGCCGTCGGTGATCAGTTCATCGTTCAGCAGAATCTCGCCGCCCTGAATTGGTTCCAACCCGTTGATACATTGTAGCAGCGTGCTCTTGCCGCAGCCGGAAGGCCCGATGATAACAACGACTTCCCCTTTATGAACCGTCAGCGAAATGTCTTTTAAAACGGGAAGATCGCCATAGCTCTTTTTCAGGTGTCTGATCTCAAGTAATTTCTTTGCTTCCTTCATTGGCGACTCCCTCAATTCTTCCATCGCTTTTCCAGCCTGCGGGCCAGGCGCGAAATTGGATAACAAACAATAAAATACAGAACAAAAATGACGGCGTAGATCCACAATGCCGCGGTTGGCGCGGTGTAACGGTTCCCCTCAATGATCTGCTGTCCGACTTTCAACACTTCCACCACGCCGATCAAGACCACCAATGAGGTGGTCTTGATCATGCGGGTCGTCAGATTGATGGCCGGGGGAACCAGCCGCCGCAGCGTCTGCGGGATGATGATGTGCAGATAAATCTGCAGGTTTGTCAGCCCCAGCGCGGCGCCGCTGTCATACTGATGTTTGGGGATCGAAATCAGCGCTCCGCGGACCAGATCACCCATTTCAGCGGTACCCCATAACGTGAAGACGATCACTGCGGATAATTGCCCTGACAGGTTGATCTGGAAAGCTCTGGCCAGACCGAAATAGACCAGAAATAACAGTACCAATTGTGGCATGATGCGGACAAATTCCAGATAAATCCGCGTCAGTGTTTTGATGACGGGATTTTTCAGTGTCATCAACATGCCCAACGGAATGCCCAGGACAACGGAAATTCCCACCGAGATCAGTGCGATTTTCATCGTGATCCAGAGACCGCCAAGGAGACGGAGAAAATTTGTGCCCTGGAAAAGGACGTTAATTCCCAAATCCTGCAAAGCGCAGCCCCCTTTCCAAATGCGAGGAAATGAGCGAGACCGGCAACAGGATGATCAGATAAAAGACTACCAACAGGGTCAATGCTTCATCTGTCTTGTAGTACATTCCGATCAGGCTCTTTGCCACATACATCAGGTCCGCCAGCGCCACCGCGCTGAAAACCGAGGTTTCTTTGATCAGGAAGATGACATTGGCGCATAAAGGCGGTACGGAAACCGAGAGTGCTTGCGGCAGTACGACATGCCGGATGATCTGAATGTTTTCCAGCCCGAGGCTCTGCCCGGCTTTGATCTGATTTTTATCAACCGATTCCAGCCCGCTGCGGAATGCTTCTGCCATATAACTGCCGCCCAAAAAGGTCAGGCCGATAATGGCGCATCCTTCTGAACTGATCCGGATCCCCAGTTTGGGCAGACCGAAATACAGAAAGAACAACTGAACCAGCAGCGGCGTGTTGCGGGAGAGTTCCACGTAGGCTTCGACAATTGCCTGCAGAAAGGGGACTTTATAGTATTGGACCAAACTGCAGAGCAAGCCGAACACCATCGACAGAGAAATCCCCCAAAAAGCCATGCGCAGCGTAAGTCCGGCTGCTTCAATGTACATCGGGATGTGCTTTGCAATGAAATCCAGGTCCAAAATCTCTTTCCTTTCTCTGGTATG
>CALCQT010000116.1 GCA_937894825.1 uncultured Anaerolineaceae bacterium | reverse complement strand
GAAAACAGTCGTCCGGAATCGTGAAAATCCCCGGGCCGCGATCATATTCCTGCCAATCGAGCCATCTGGCGGATGGGGTCTCTTTGTTGAGCAGATAAAGCGAAACGTCGCTTTCAGTGATGAATTTGTCGGTTTGTACTTCCATAAGACAGATTATACATTACAAATACCGTTTGTTTGGGTGCGATCGTTTCGATATCAATTTGAAAGGATAAACAAATCGTCTTCTCCAGGCCATATTTTTGATACCCCGATCAAAAATGATAAAGATATTAAAATTTAATACACTTTTTATTGACATCATAAATAAATTTACATATAATTAAGCTAATAAATTGTGAAGGAGTAGAAGCATGGGACAGATTAACATAAACATCCGCATGGATGAAGACCTGAAAAAAGACTTTGAAAAGTTGTGTAATGAATTAGGCTTGAACATGACCACCGCGGTCAATATTTTTGCAAGAACCGTGGTCCGACAGAATGGACTACCGTTTCCTGTTACGCTGGAGACACCCAATTTAGATACCCTGGCGGCAATCGCTGAGGTTCAGAAAATGAAGCGCGATCCGAATAAAAAATTGTATACAAATTTTGCGGAGCTTTTGAGCGAAATTGAAGCGGATGTATAAAATATTTGCTACAAGCAGGTTTAAGAAAGATCTTAAACTTATTATCAAAAGAGGCTATAACATATCTTTGCTGGAAGAGGTCGTTACATGCCTTGCTGAAGGAAAAACACTACTTGAAAAATATCATGATCATCCGTTAAAAGGGAATTATGAAGGTTGTCGGGAATGCCATATTACATCGGATTGGCTCCTGATCTATGAGGCCGAAGATGGTGAACTGATTTTGTATCTGACCAGAACTGGGACTCACAGCGATTTGTTTTGAACCCTTCTTCGTTGCTAATCATTCCTGTATGCCTGGCAGGATTATTTGAATATCACTGGTAAATGTTAGTGATAACTATTTTCCAGGCTTCTTTTTTATTGAGAAAAATCGCGATTCACTACTTATAACCAGTGGAAAATTTGGAAAAGCAGCCCCTGTTGCAGCGCGATGTGATCGCCGTCAACATAGTGTTTAATGTGCCAGGTGAATGCGTAAAGGACGACCATCAGGATGGCGGCGGTGCGATAGAAATGCGATCCGGCTGCGCTGACCTCTGCGGTGTTTTCGGACTGGAAGGATTCGCGCAAAACCACCAGCGAAAGGAAAATATTAATCGAGAATAAGTTGGTTAATCGTCCCCAGTCCGACCCGAACATGAAAACCGGCAGCGAAACCAGCAGGATCAGCCCGAAAGCATAAAGTTTCCACGGCGCGCTTTGGTATTCTTCCCGCAATGTGTCCAGTATCCGATAACGGGCGTTCAGCAGGATAGATGGGATCAGCGCCAGCGCCATGCCTGCGATATACGAGAAGAATGTCCTTGGATAGGAAAGTTTGTCGAACACCGGCTGCAACCCATCCTTGAGTGGGATTCCCATCCAGCCAAAGGCGCCGCTTTGCGGCGTCAGGTCGTAATCCTTTATCAGCCCGACCCAGGATTCCGCGATCAGATCCAGGTTATAGTACCGGCGTGAAAACGCATAGAGTCCGTACAAATTGACCAGCATAAAAAGCACGCCTGCCGCGGCGATGAAAATCAGTTGCCGGGACGGCGCTTTCCGATAACAAACCAGAATTAGAAATATCGCGAACGGAAAATAGAAAAGAGCATATTCATGGATCAGAACGCCGATTTGATACAGGCTCAGAATTGCGGGAAGTGTAATTGTCAGTTTGACGTTTTTGAGGATCAGTAAAAAGGAAATCATGAAAATCAGGATCAAAAAGACGTCTTTCCGTCCGAAAGCGTCAAAATCATAAACCGGGAATAAAAAGGCTGCCGGGGAAAGTGCGAATAAGGCCCACTCAAAAGTTTCAATCTTTTTGGCGATTTGGCTGTACAGGATCAAATGGATGAGGTAGCAAAGTGTGATGGATGCGGACAGGAAGAATTTGACGGAGAGGTACGGGGAGATCCAATAGGCGATTTTTCCGATCAGTCCGCGCCGGATAAATCCCGCCGCGTAGTTGATCAGCAACTCGGTCCAGGTGTACGTTTCTAACGGCGCCTGGTAGAGTTTGAGTCCATAATGGGTTAGTAATACCGCGATAATGACCAGAATGACGATTCGTAAATTTTTATCTTTCATACCTGTGTTGTCCTCACCCGAAAATTCCGTGCTTTTGAATTTTGCCATCTACGCAGGTAGTATACAACACAAAGCAAGAGGGTACAGAGACTGATTCCATCGGCAATTTTTTGTAAGCATGTTTTTCTGTAAAATACGGAGATGGTTCCTTCGGTGATTCCTTCCGTATCAACCGTTGTTAAACCGTGGGTGCCCTGATATACATCCAGCGGCTGCGTATTTCCGGACCGGTCAGCGAGCGTCCCCTGGTAACCATAATAAAACAGCAGCGGCACTTCAAAGGTAGTTATGCCGGTGGAATTCGGAGCAAGCCTGAAATCGAAGCTGAATTGCAGCCCGGACCGTTTGAAGCGCAGATTTTCAAAAGAATCGTCGCTGCTCAAAATTGTGTTCATATTTTTATCAATAAATGCCAGCTCCGCGTTTTGGGGGATGTATTCTGCGCCCATGACACGGTTGTTTTCAAGATCAAATCCGTAACCGGAAACCAGGTGATTGGCGTACACTTCCGTGAAAAATGGCTGCGCCGCGGCGACACAAAATCCGGTGATCATGATCAGCGCCGTCTGCCGGTGCGATTTTTTCAAAAACGCATCACATAAAATGCCTCCCGCGATAGCCAGCAGCGGGGATGCGATGACCAGCATGCGCCAGGGAAACTGGATCCGGTTATAGATCCAGGCAAAATAACGCCAGGGGAACAAGGATGTTGCCATGATGGTTGTGAACATGCCGAAAGCCAATATCCAGTCGGCAATTTTTACTCTGCCGGGATGTGAAGCTTCTTTCCTGCGCAGAAGGAGCCGGATGAAGGGGATAAAGAGCAATGGATAGCCCAGGAATGGTTTGACCGTTACCCAGCTTGCGAATCCGGCGAAAAGCTCCTGAAGTGATAGTAATCGGCCTTCATCAATCGCATAGGAAAGCCCGCTATAGAGCACATTTCCAATCACCTCGTTTCTGCGCAATTGTTCGAGCATCGGCAGCCAGAAGATGATTGTGATCAGGAGCGTCAGCCCGGTCGCTTTTATCAAGGAGAGCAAAATTTTCCCGTTTCGCAATGTTTTCCCGATATTCAGCAGGACAAAGATCAGTACTGCCAGCCCCGCCAGCGCCAGACTGATCATGTGCGAAAAGACCAATCCGCTGAAGCCGGCCGCCAGCGGGACCCAGCCATCCGATTCGCCGGTATAAATCTTGAACAGACCGTAAACGACCCAGGGGATGAAGATGAAGGACAGGATTTCCCCTACGGCGCCGCGATAAAACATATCGATCAGCCGATAGGATGAAAATGCCAGCAGTACAGCCGCGATGATTCCGGCGTACCGCGATCGGGCGATTTTTGCCGTGACGAAATAAGCACTCAAGATGGCCAAAAAACTGCTGAAGCAGACAAAAATTTTATAGGCGGAAAGAATGCCGAACCCCAGCAGCCGCAGGATGGCAGGAAAATACAGAAACAAATCGGGATAAAAAAAGCCTTCACCATAACCGGCGTCGTTCAAAATAAAAAGATGGATTCTGGCCGGAAAAATCCCCGCTTCCAGGCTGGTCTTGATCCCTTCAATGCGTAGCATGTGGTAATAGCCGTCGTTGGTTTGGATGTAATCCGAGTTGAAGAAAGGCGCACTGGTAAAGGCGGTGAGGAATAGCAGGAAAAAGAAAATGAACTCTGACGATGGTTTGGAGAATTTGCCGAAAATGCGGGTATACGTCTGTGGTCGCAGGAACCGGAGCAGAAGCAATCCGAACAGGAGAATCAGGAAAAGCGAAATGACCAGATGACGCAGGATGACATCTTTTTGCGGAACGAAAGGCGCATGAATCTCGATCGTTTCAATTTTAAGCTCACTTGACGCTGTTCCGAAAATTGCGCTGATCTGAAAATTCCGAATTGAAGTTTCAACCGGAATGGGTATCCTTTCCAAAAATCGGCGGTTGGGGAAGGTACCTTCGGCGATTAACTCCCCATCTCCATAAAAACGGAACCCGCTGTCCGCGCCCGTTGACTCGCCCAGAATGTGAACGGAATATTCCCCGGGGTTTAACGCTTTATCCTGAACTAAAACATACTCTCCCGCGGCATCGGAGGAATCTGAAAATGTTCGATTGAGAAGCATCTCGCAGGTGTATTGGAAAATATCGTGATTTATTTGCACGAGCAGGATGATCAGCAGGATGGCAAGCGCTGTGATTTTAAAAACGTTTTGTCTCTTCATCTGCGAAATCCTTTCGGCGGAGAAATCATTTTTTGCATATGGTTTCCCGGAGTTGGTTTATGCCTTAACCATTCTGTTTGGCAGGCTGCGCTTTCGTTTGAACCAGGCGCTAAAGATCAACGCGAGAATTGTGAAAAGCGTGATCAGGTCGCTTATTTTTTGAATAATAGTCCCGTTATAAAAAACGGTCAGCGTGCCTTCCTGAATGTCCTGGATTGTGACGGCGGTCAGGCCATGCGCGCCGGAATAAACCGGCAGCGTTTGACGTTTGCTCCGCTCATCATCCCCGGTGATCAATGCTGCCTGGTACCCTTTATAGTACATCAGCGGAAGCTCAAATTCAACGACCGGCTGCTCCACCGAAAACTGAACCGTGAACTGGAGCCCTTCGCGGTCAAAATGTTGGTTAACAAAAGCCGGATCTGAGGAGAGGACGCGGTTTTTATTCTTGTCAATGAAATCAACCGTGGCTTTTTTCGGCAGGTACTCGCCGCGTCCGATCTGATTCTGTGCCAGTTGATAAAAAGTGGCGTCGATATGGTTATCCTCGGCAATTTTCTGGAAGGCTGGAACAGTGTATAACGAACAGAACAGGAATAAAAAGAGCAGCGCTATTCTTTGCGAGGCCTTTGAAATGAAAGCATCCAAAATTCCGCCGCCGGAAATTGCCAGCAAGGTTGCCGCAATTGTGAGCAAACGCCAGGGGAACTGGATATATTCATTGACATTGGGGAATAATTTCCAGGGGAACAGGTCGGTGGTGAGAAAAATTGCGATAACCCCAATCGGGATGAGCCAATGGCGAATAACCGGATTCAATTTTCCCTTTTTGATACCGATCAGCAGAAAAGCAGGCGCCAGCAGCAGCGGATAGCCCACCGAGGGATTGATGGGCGGTTGCCATGGCAGAAACCCGACAAAAACAGTGCTGAGCGGCAGGCCCCGATTGACCGGGCTCCCGATAGGGTTGTTCAGGAGAATATTCTGACTGGCCAATTGTTCAAAAAAGGGAAAAAGGAAAAAAGCGCAGATCCCGAACGTGATGCCCACAGCTTTTGCTATGCCTGTGCGAATCCGCGCGTCCGTCAGAATTTTCCGGATGTTCAACAAAAGAATGATTACAGAAATTGTTCCCACCATGGCCAATGTGATCATATGGGAGAGCGTTACGCCGCTGAAGCCAATGGCCAGCAGCGGCCAGCGTTCCGGTTTCCCGGTGAACAGCTCATACCAGCCCCAGATGATGAGGGGGATGAAAATTGTTGCCAGCGCTTCTCCGATGGAACTGCGATTGTAAATGCTGATAATCCGGCTGGCCGCACAGGAAAACAGAATGGCAGCGGCCATACCGGCGAACCGGGAAGAAAACATGTTTTTCGCAGCGAGATAGATGCTGGAAATTGAAAATAAATTGATCGCAAAAACAAGAATTTTAAAAACCAGGTTCAGGTCAAAGCCCAGCAGCCTCAGAATGGCAGGAAAGTACAAAAAGAAGTCGGGATAAAAGAGGCCGGAACCATAGCCGTAATCAAATACCGTGAACAGATGGATGCGGGCGGGAAAAATCCCCCGTTGCAGATTCGTTTTGATCCCTTCGATACGGGATAAATGAAAGGTGGTGTCCTGCCCGTTCACAATATCCGGTGTAAAGATGGGATAACTGATGAAGATTGTCAGAATCAAGACAAAAAGCAAACCGTGAACCGCTTCGGATGGAAGATGTTTTTTGATCAGTTCGTCCCGTTTTCGCGGGAATAAAAGGCAGAAAATCAGTAAAGAAAAACAAAGCAATGTCAACAGGCTTAACGTACTGTGATATAAAATGCTTTCTTTATAAAGGACGTGGTCTGAATGAATAGTGAGATTCTGAATTGAAAAGAGCGCTGAATCGGGGCCAATCGCCCCGCCGATTTGGATTTTCTCGGAAGGTTTCTCCACCCGGAACGGAATAGTTACGGAGGTTTCACCTGCCAGAAAGGGAGCGATATGCAGTGGTTCTCCATCAGAGAGGATCTGAATGAAATTTCTGTCGCTGTCGGATTGACCGCGCAGTGTGACGGTGTAATCCCCCTGTTTTAATGGAATTTCTGTTGTGAAGATTTTTTCCCGATCAGCTTCTGCCTGATTTTCAAAAGAGAACCCCACCGGAAGGTTTTTCTGATAGGTAAAGAGGTCCCGGTTGATGGTGTACAGGAGATAACCCAAAACCAAAATCAAAAAGAACAGCGCCGGTATTTTTTTTCTCATCGATTATTTCTTCCAATGGGTCAGATTATACCCTCCGCATGAGAATGAAGGCTTTATTCTGTCACATAGATTGATTTCGGAATCGCGATGCTGAAAAAATCGTTGCTGTCGACATCGAATCGTGTCCGGTCAAAAAAGTCCCGATCCCGAACGTTGATGATATAGATGCATTGGTCCGCTTTTGTGCTGTAGGTAGCTTCCAGATCATCAAAAATGGTATATTTTTCCGTGTAAGGTAAATAATACTGTCCGGATTTAAGTTCTTCCGCTGTCATTAAATTGGCGTAATAACGATAGGGAAGCTGCAAGTTGTATTTCAGATAAACGGATACGATTTTTTCATCCGGCCGGTAAAGATTGGTAGAAATACAGACCGGTTGCGACGGGTATTGAACGGTTTGGCTGATCGCTTTGGTAAAACCCTTGTCAAAGGTATAGTTGAGATAGAAACGATCGTCACTATAAAAATAGCGGTAGCAAAAAAACAGAAAATAAACGCCATAGACACCCGCGAGCACAATCCCCCAGAATTGTTTTTTCTGGAAGATACTGAAAATGCCGATGGCGCCGAAAATGATCAGCGGATAAAAAATGCTGTTGACCCGGTTGACGTTGATATCGATAATCAGCATGGCTGAAATAAAGGATGTGAACAGGCTGATCATTAATATCTGAATTCCGACATGTTGCACAGTCGATTTTTGCTCAGGATTGTCCTTGCCGAGGCGAATGGTGAGATAGATCACACCCCAGACAATCAGCGGCGTAGTTATTTTGTACATGGTCCCAACGGTTGGCAATTGGTTCCACCGCAGATCCATTTTCTGCAGAAGTATCAGGTTGACAAACGATAAAAAATTTTTTCCCAGTTGCTGGAAAATATTTTCCGCGGAGAATAACAGGCTACCGGTTCGGATGGACTTATCAAAATACTGAATTGTCATTGGGCCGATCCGCAGGGATGGGAGTTGAAAATAGTTAATGGCCATCATCAGGATGAGCGGCCAGGCAACAGCCAAAAATGT
This sequence comes from uncultured Anaerolineaceae bacterium, assembly GCA_937894825.1. Lineage (GTDB taxonomy): Bacteria > Chloroflexota > Anaerolineae > Anaerolineales > Anaerolineaceae > Flexilinea. The sequence continues at coordinate 4,468 of CALCQT010000116.1, read as the reverse complement.
GAGGCAGCCTCCGAGCAAGGCGGAAATTTTGAAAGTTCTGTTTCTCAGGAAAAGGATATAAATTCCTGCCAGGAAAAAAGGCATGAAAGTAAAGGATACCCCGTAAGCGTAGAGCGAAATGCCATATAGAAGCATTGCAAGATAAAAGAAGAGCATCTTCCGGCTTTCCAGCGTATAAATGAGGAATGCATGTCCAATCACCAGCAAATGCGGAAAGAGGTTGCTTTCAAGCGTCCAGCGGCTCGCCATGATGTGCCAGGGGTTGATGCTGGCGAAGGCCAGAACGAATAACGCGGCTTCCTTTGAGAAAACCATCCACGCGATCCAGGTGATCGCTGCAATGCCGGCCAGACTAAGGAGAAGCATCGGCAACCGGATCATTGTTGTGCTGGCGCCAAAGAATTTGATCACGACAGCGAGAATATAGATCAGCAGCGCGTTCATTTGCCCATGGCCCCAGGTTTCAAAGTAAACCGGATAGGAGGTTCCAAACTGATCGGCGCCGTTCTCCATGATCGCCATGGCCTCGACGGCTGCCATAGCTTCGTCACAGTTAATGTCGGCCGGATAGGTTCCGAAATCGTGGATTCGGACCGCAATGGCGAGAAAAATGAAAAAAACGAAAGCGATCCAAAAAAAAGGCGGATTTTGAAGGGCACTTTTTTTCATCGTCGTCATTACTCTTCATTCAAGGACTGCGGAATTGCCACGCTGAAAAAGTCGTGACTGCTGACACGAAAAGCAGCCTGATCAAAGAAATCTCGTTCGCGGACATTGACTAGATAGGTGCAATTTTCGCCATTCTCAGCATAGGCGGCTTCAAGATTATCAAAATAATGAAACCGGTCCCGATAAGGTTCCATATATCCTGAGCTAAGCAGGTCTTTTTCGTCCATCTGTCCTGTGTAATAGCGATAAGGCAGCTTTAGCAGATATATTGTGTTGATTTCCGTAATCGGGAAATCATTCCGGTATTGATAGGTAGAAATACAGATTTTTCCCGGAATTTCGAAAGCTTGTTGCAAGGATTTTTCCAGCCCTTTATCAAAAGTGTATTCAATAAATGTCCGATCTTCACTGTAGAAATAACGGTAGCAAAAGAAAACGAAATAAACGCCATAACAAATGGGAATGACTGCTCGCATGAGTTTAGTTTTTGTACAAACCCAATAGATTCCATAAGCGGTGACCAGGATGATGGGATAGTAAATATGATTCATTCTGGTAACATTAACATCATTAATCACCAACCCGGTTATCAAGGAAGCGATGAAATTGATGAGCAGAATCATTGTGCAGACGGCAGCGGGAGTCCACCCCCGCTGTTTGATTTCTTTTTTAATAAATAGAACAATTCTTCCTAAACCTGTGAGCAGGAATGGTAAGGAGATTTTGTAATAGGTACCTACAGTGGGGAGTTGATTCCACCAGACATCCATTTTTTGCAAAACGACCATATTCCACAGATATTGAATATTACCCAAGAATTGCGCGGAAAAGTTTTCGGAAAAAAACAGGATATCGCTCATGCGGGTGGTCCGATCGAAAAGCGGTATGGTTATCGGGCCTATCGCAATCGTTGGAATTTTGAAATAGTTTACTGGGATGATTAAGAGCATCGGCCATGAGACGGCAAAAAAGCATAAAAGGGCCAGCAATAGGGTTGGAAACCGAAAGGTTTTTGCGTGCCATAAAACGATAAAGACGGGTAATAAAAAGAGCGGCAAGAATGAGAAAGCAACCCCATAGCCATACATAGAGAAGCCATAAAAAAACATTGCGGCGATCAGGCTAATTGTATGCCCTTTTTTAATCGAAAAACACAAGAAAGCCAACCCAAGGATCAGGAAATGAGGGAAGATATTGCTTTCCAACCCCCAACGGCTTAGCATAATATGCCATGGATTAATTGCGATAAAAATGAGACAAAATAAAGCGATTTCTTTTGAAAACAACATGTATGCAATCCAGGTCAAGGCTGCGATTCCGAGGAGGCTGAAAAATAGCATGGGCAATCGAACGACGATTGTACTGATTCCAAAAATTTTGATGAACCCGGCCAAAATATAACCGTATAAGGCATTTTGCTGCGCCCGTTGCCAGGCATCAAAATAAACCGGATAAGAATTCCCGAGGTGATCCGTTCCATTTTCAACCAACGCCATCGCTTCAACGGCGGTCATCGATTCATCGCAGTTGATGTCGGCCGGATATTTTCCGAAATCGTGGATACGGACAAGGATCCCACCCACTGAAAAAATGACAAGCAAGCTAAAAAAAATCCATTTATTCTGCAACAGTTTTATGGACAAAAGAATTTCCTTTTTAATAAAATAATGGCAATTTTAAGCCCTATTATATTCGAAGCCCAACAATATGGAAACGAATTTAACACCCGTAATTTAAAAAAAGGAATCTTCCCTATGTTTTGAATCGCTGATTTAACCCGGATCTGAAAGCTGGGAAGCGGGAATAACTGTGTTTTAATTGGAGGGACGGGAGTTTGTTGCGTAAATACTCCGGAATCAATCATAGGAAGGTAGACCAGGCCGGCAGAAAAAGATGAATAAGAAAAACATCCTGATTTCAATAATTTCCCTGATCGTTTTAGGAATTGTCCTGTTCTTCATTAACAAAGATATTACCCATTTTTCCGATATCTTCAGGATTGGCAGGACCTTTGAAGCGACATTGGATTCAAAGGGAAATTATGTCCTGACGAATGTTATGACGCTCAAACGGGGTTCTTATACCATTCGGGTCACCGGTGAAAATCAGGGTACGAATAATTCCTGGCTGGTCCTTTCCGGGAACCAGGTCGTCGCCAGTGATGATTTTCCCGTTGGAACAAATTCTTTTCTGATCGACTATCAGGTTCAATCTGGGACGGAACAAATTCAATTCGGCGTTTATTATGATCAGGATCCGGCCTCTTTTAATGTGGGTACGATCGAAATCACTTCGGATTCAGTTCTTTACAGAGATTCGTTGTTGCGCCATCTGACGCTCAGCCTGCTGGTTGGCTTCCTGTTTGTTTGGCTGTTTTTTCGGTTTCTGTATCCCTTGGCCTATCGGAAGTTTTTGGGGAAATTTTCTGAACCCGTTTATGAAAGGCTTTTTCTGTTCTTTGTCCTGTTGACGATTCTGTCCAGTTTCCCGTTTTTCTTCTCTTCCCTTATCAGGGGGGATGACACCATTTTTCATATTGCGCGGATTGAAGGGATCAAATCCGCTCTGGAGGCAGGATATTTCCCACCCCGTATCTATTTGTTCACGCTGAATGACTATGGGTTTGGCAGCGGATTCTTTTATCCGGATCTGTTCCTGTATTTTCCCGCATTATTGCGCCTGCTTGGTTTCGATTTTCTCGCCAGCTATGAAATTTTTGTGGTGTTGGTGAATTTCGCCTCGATTGTCAGCATTTATTATGCAACCAGTAAGATCGCGGAAAGCAGGTTCGCCGGACTGAGTGCTTCTGTCGTGTATGCGCTGTCTTCTTACCGGCTAATTGACGTGCATTATCGCGGGGCAGTCGGTGAAACCCTGGCTTTCATTTTTATTCCGTTTGTCATTCTGGGTCTTTATGAGATTTTTCATGATGCACCGCGGAAATGGTATTTGCTGGCGATCGGGTTTACCGGTCTGGTCTTTTCTCATGTCATCAGTACGCTCCTGGCGGGAATTTTTGTCGCGATTTTTCTGCTCATAAATATCCGGAAAATCTTTAAAGATAAGAAAATCGGGGTTGCGATTCTGAAAGCGGCTCTCACAACCCTGCTGCTGACGGCGGTTTTTTGGCTCCCGATGATTGAGCAATATCTGTCCGTGGATCTGGTCTTTAATAATTCAGAAGACTCCTTTTATCAGGAGCCTATCCCGTTTCTTTCCATGTTCACCCTGGATACCGTATGGATTGATCCGGTCAAGCCCTATGTGGGTTATCCTTTGCTCCTGTCATTTTTGCTGTGTTTGATTCCAGGTGTATTTCGGCGGGAAAAAGCCTGCCAGGCCCTCATGTTGCTGATTGCGGGGTATGCCACGATCTTCATTGCGTCAGATCTGTTCCCCTGGAATTATTTTCTTTGGCTTTTGCGTAACATTCAATTCACCTGGCGTTTTCTGACATTAACAGCACCTTTTCTGGCGATGGGCAGCGCAATTCTGCTGGATCAGGCCGTTTATCCAAAGAATCGACGGATTTTGCTTGTGGTTTTGCTTGTTTCGAGTTTCCTGTTTGCGGGGCCGATTTTTTATCATACGCTTCATGGGCGCCAAATGCCCAGCTACGGCTATAAACTGGAGCCGAACCGGATCAGTGACGGAAAGTACATTCATGTCAACGCGGATAAAGAATTTATTGATAAAAATAAAAACACCGTACTGAGCTCGGATCCCGCTTTTGTCAACCTGGCGCACAAAAGGAACAGGCTGACTTTTTCTGTCGATTTTCAAGTTCGGGAAGAAACCT